>JAFUPY010000047.1 GCA_017472565.1 Eubacterium sp. | reverse complement strand
TGCAGATGCGTCTGCTGACTATCTGTACATCTGCGAATTAGCTGACCTATGGGTGTTCAAGGATTCTGTCACTGCGGATATGACTGTACTGGCTTCTGGTAATGCGGGGCTGACGAAGAAGGAACTGGAAGAGATTCCTTGCAATCTGGTCTTGGTAAGCAGTGAATATAAAATTCCTTATATCTTGAACCAGATGATTAGTGTGTTCGGTCGTATGTCAAACTGGGACAAGTCTATGCATATTGCAGCTCTTGAGGGAAAGCCTTTGCAGGAACTGGTAGATATTAGTGAAGATATTTTGGAACATCCAATGATTGTATTTGATGCGGGCTTTGATGTGCTTGCTCATACCAAATCCATTCCGGAAGGCAATAAGTTTTTTAGAGAAACAGTGGAACATGGCTATACGGATCCAAGAGCAATGGAGCAGATAAAGAAGCATAAGTTGCTGTCCAAGTTGGAAAGCGGCGAGCCGTTAGTAGCCCCGGCCGCTGGGGATGAGAGCCACTATAATATCTATCTAAGCTTCTATAGTGATAAAAAGCTATTAGGTTATGCCGCTGTGTTTTATGATGAGGACAAGCCGGCGACAGGATACCTGGATGTGTTGAAGTACTTTATCGAAAATATGAAGTTCTGCCTAAAAAGAGACTATGACAACCATCGTTTTGGACAAATGATGTATGAGACATTTCTTGTGAATTTAATGAATCCGGCAGGAATGGATCAAAGTCAGGTGGATGCCCAGATTAAAAATATTGCCAATCTGACACAAAAAGGACGCTTTGTACTAGGTGTTTTCAAGTTCATGGATGATGAAAGAGTGCCAATTGATTTTGTGGCCAGAATCTTGGAACAGAACATGTGGGATGTAAAGGTATACATATACGAGGGGCAGATCTGTCTGCTCCGAGTGCTTTCACCTGATGCAATTACCACACCGGTAATTGTAGAGAGTGAAACACAGAATATTAAGAATCTTCTTTCTAACTATGAGTTTATCTTTGGAATCAGCAGTGTGTTTTACGATATAATGGACTTACGTCATGCCTATACCCAGTCTAAAGTTGCCATGGAATTTGGCATGAGAGATGGCAAGCAATTCTGTATGTATCAGGATTATTATTATCATCACATGTTTTCCTTGCTAGATCCAGTAATGCCTGTAGAACATCTCAAGTCTGAGGTATATCAGCAATTGCAGATGTATGATAAGGATAATCATACCAATTATCTTAGAACTCTGCTTACCTATTTAGAGTGTGATTGCAATGCGACCCATGCGGCAGAAAAACTGTTTGTTCACAGAAATACGGTGCGCAACGCGGTGCAGTTTGTAGAGGACAAATGGAAGATTGATATGAATGACGTGGAGGAAAAAAAGAGAATTAATCTTTCTTCTTTTATTGATGAATATAAAAAATAATGTTCGGTGTGCACTCTGCACAACTTTGAGTAATAAAAAATAGCAAAAAAGTGCGTTGACGCCAGAGAAACCCTTGGGGAAATTTGTTAGAGTTTTGATAACAAGAAACAAAGCAAATTTCCGCAAGGGTTTTTTGCTGATTTATGAAAGGAGACTATAAGGTATATGAAAAAAACAATTGAAGTTGACGTTGCTGTCATGGGTAGCGGCGTTGCCGGAATGGGTGCAGCATATAAGCTTGCCAACGCAGGTGGATTAAAAGTTGCAGTATTTGAAAAATATCCAGCACAGGGTGGTGCAGTTTCCAACTGTCCAATGTGTTTCTGCTCTACACCAGACACACCAGAAGCACAGAAAAGTGCATACGAAGTATTAGCAAGATTTTCTAACTATACAGCAAACATGGGACTGATCAGCAAGGTAGTAAAAGCTTCCTCTGAACTTCCAAAGATTGTTCTGGAAGAATGCAAGATCGAAGCTCCATTGGTAGTAAATCGTCCACCAGAAGACTACGGCAATCAGCGTGGTTACACAATGGGTCATGCAAACGGCCTTGATGTTGGTGACATTTATTTCATCAATGGTCGTGGTAAAGGTCATGCCTTTGCACTGGTTCTTTTAAGAATGCGTTTTGCATTGGAAAAACAGGGAGTTGACTTCTATTTCCAGACTCCAATCAAAAAGATTATCCGCGAAGAAAATGGCAAAGTAACAGGTGCCATCGCTTATGATAAAGAAGGCAATGAAATCGAAATCAAATGTAAGGCTCTCGTTGTTGCATCTGGTGGTCTTACAGGCAATATCCCATTTATGAAAGAACTTGGCATTCTTAATACTACATATGAAGACGTATACAAAGATGGCGGTCAGGTTGCGATTCATTTTCCAGACAGCTGTCAGGATGGTGACGGACAGAAAGCAGTATGGGAAATCGGCGGCAAGAAGGGCGGCATTGTAATCAGTGCGGATCCTCAGGTTCCAAACCCAATGGTTCGTATCGGTCCAAACACACCATGGCTCAATGCAAACCAGACAAAGATCATCACAGAGCAGCCATACCTTCGTGTGAATGAGTTAGGTAAACGTTTCATCAACGAAGAAATGTCCAGCAACCACACAGCAATGTCTTCTGCAAGTGCGATCAACAACCCAAATCAGGCATTTTACATGATCTTCGACGAAGATACAGCGAAACACTTATCTGAAACAGTAGAAGACGGCTATGTATACTTCATCTTCAAAGGTGTGAAGTGTGAAAACATTGCAGGTCAGATGGATGAAATGATCGCAGCAGGCAACAAACATGTATGTCACTTCGATACCATCCATGAAGTATGTGAATACATGGGCATCAACGAAGAAACTCTGAAAAAGACAATTGCAAAATACAACCATGCAGCAGAAATCGGTTACGATGCAGAATTCCATACCAATCCAAAATATATCAGACCTGTTAGAGAAGAATCTGGTCAGATTTATTGCTATCGCATTCTTCCAGGCGGCTATGACACATTAGGCGGTATCATTATCGATGAAAACGCTAACGTATTAGATGCAAACAATCTTCCAATCGAAGGTCTCTACGCAGCAGGCGATATGACAGCAGGCAGTCTCTACGGCGATGCTCCATCCAACGCAGGCGGCACCGTATACGGATCCATGACAATTGGTTTGGTTGCAGGTGAAGCAGCTGCAGCATACTTGAAAGGAGAGAACTAATTATGAAGGTAACATTAGCAGATTATTGTATCAGATGTGGTCTTTGCGAAGATCTCTATCCAGATTTATTCAAAAGAAATTATGAAAAACACTGCATCGATGTTTTATACGATGAAATTCCTGAAGATAAACAGGAAAGAATGAGACAGGCTCAGGCTGATTGCGCAGTTGCAGCAATCTTAATTAAAGAATAAGTTAACGAGTGGAAATTGTGCAGGTTGTTTTACTGCACTCTTTCTGCTTCAAAATATTAGGTAGATGCAAACAAAAGGATAACGAATTTATGGCAAAAGTACCAGTGGCAGCAGATGCCCACACAAAAAGTTATTACAAATATGATGAAAATGTTGAGATTGCAAATCTCACACCAGAGCATATGGAATACATTGCAAACTGTAAGGGTGATCCAGCAGATGCGCTTCAGATTGCTGACCGTAACAGATTATTAGATCCAG
>JAFUPY010000046.1 GCA_017472565.1 Eubacterium sp. | reverse complement strand
TAGCTTGGCTAATTCTAAAACGTTTTACTGTTTTAAGGTTGCATATTTCTATGCCTGTTCTTTGAATTATTCTCTTAGAATCTTTCAAGGATATTTCACTGTTCAGTTATCAAGGTTCTGTTGCTGTTGCTCAGCAACTTTTATATCTTATCACTATAAAAGTTCTTTGTCAACAACTTTTTTGAAATATTTTTTGCTGCCCAACAACTTTTAAAGTCGTTTTTTGCGGTCAGCTTGATAATAATATCACGGTGATTTTCCTTTGTCAACCACCTTTTTTTAGTTTTTTTGCAATTTTTTTGACGTCTCATAGATATTGTGCTTTGACATTTTCCAACCCCAATATCTTTGATTTTTAAACATTCTTCTCTCGAGGTGCGCATCTTTTAATCGTAACGATTTTTATTTATTGGAAAGATTGTATTTTGACAAATTAATGCAACAAGATCTTTCCTGTGAGTCAAAAAAATATCAGACTAGACAAAAAGCCGTCCAGTCTGATGGATTCTCCCTTATTTAATTAAAAAACAGAACAATCAATTTTAAGAGCAGATTATCATTGTACAGTGCAGATAAAAATGGACTTCCCTGTATTGCCGTCAACATCAGCTGCCCCAATTGGGTTCCGCTCATCACACCGACCAACATAAAAATCAGCCACACCAGCACAAAACCCAAAAAGCCACCTGCAAAAAATCCTGCGAACCGATTGACACCTTTCACAACAGGAACTTTGTTCGCCAGGTCAGTAACCTTTCCTATTATAAATAGGATCAGCAACGCAATAAGCAATGCAACTACAAAAGACAGCACCGCCAGTACAAGTCCTGCCACCTGTTCTCCCATCTGCTGATAAATACCAGACTGAGCAATGGCGCCTTCTGCTGCATCCACACCTTGCTGGAAAATTGCTTCCTGTAATACGGTCGGCAACTGGATACCCGCCGCTTCCAGTCCCTGTTCCTGACTTTCCACCGTTGTGTCAATGGCAGATTCCATGGACAATTCTATTTTTTCTGCAATATGTGTTGAAATGGCAGTTCCTATATTGGTATGACTCTGAATAAATCCGCTGACATGGGGTGTGGCGTATGCCACTAATCCGACCAGCAGAACAACTGCCACCAGAGAGAACAGCAACCGAAGAAAACCTTTGTATGCACCTCGGATTGCCGACAATATAATAATTGCCAAAACTACGATTAAAAGCCAGTTCATTCTTACTTCCTCTATATATCAGCCGCGAAACACCTGCTGTATATGTTATTCTTCTGCTTTTTCCTTGAAACGTGTGCTGCTCAAAAACTTGCAACGTATTTTCTCTGTGCTGCCTTCCAGCAAAACGGAGTAATTACGCACGCCAAAACGATTGATGACATAGTAAAGATCTGCTTCAAAGGCAGATTCAAACTTTTTCACCCCGTGCAAAGTGTAAATCTGACACTGTTGACTATTCTGCACACAGATTTCATGATTTTTCAAAAAGTATACCTGATCATATCCCATATCCAGACTGACGCTGGTAACCTCCGAACCACTCATGTCATAAATGACCATCTTGCGTCCATTTTTCACTTCACTGTCCAACAGAATAAGGCCAAAATAAGAATCATCATAGAAAATGCTTTTGATTTCTGTGGAAACCATCACTTCTTTAAAGGATTCCGGAACCTGATCACCGCCAAAAAGCATTACTCCATGATCTGCAAAGGCAAGCATCGTGGAATCATCCACATATTCAATCTGTGGAATCACGTTGCCTGCATAGGAATAGGTGTTCACAAGGTTATCAATCTGGCTCTGTCCAATGGTGCCAAAATTATAGAAGGACAAGGTCGTTTTAACGCTTCCAGAAGCCACATCCAAAATCGATACCGCCAGCTTTTCGCCGTCATCAGAAAGCGCAATGTCCATAGGATATCCACTGTTTTCCATGTGAATAGCACCCTCTGCCAGCAATTCTCCTTCTATATTATACAGAGCAACATAACTGGTTCGCTGGCTCTCCATCAGTACTGCCACTGTGCCTCGCTCCGCAATATCAATTCTTTTGATAGACATGGTGGTTTTGATGGTTCCCTGCAATCCACTGTCATTCATAACGAAGATTTCCTGCCCGTCCACATCTGCAAATGCCACATAAGAATCATTCATAGCCATCAAAGGATTGTCCATTTCAAAAGACTGATTCCATATAATGTTATTTTCCACATCTGTATAAATTGCACCATCATTACTATATTTTAATATTTTTCCGCAAAACAACGTAAATCTGGTGGCGGAAGTGTCAGCACGTTCAATCGTATCTATCGTCTTGTATTTGCTGTAAGTTTTAACCTGGGAAACAATATAAAAAACAGCAAATACTACCACACAGCAGGCCGCCACAATAGCAGCGCGCTTCAACTGCCGTTTCCGGTGTTCCCGTACTTTTCTTTTCAGTTCCGCCCAGTCGGTCTCAACTTCCTTTAAAATGCGTGTGTTTTTTTCCATGTTGTAACTCTTTCATTTCATCATCGCATGGTTCTGCTGCACTAAGAATTTGTTGCTGACAGGTGCAACAGACCTCACCAAGTGTTCCCATTATATCACAGTCTGATAAACATTGAAAATAACTTTCACCACTTATTATTTATTCTACAGAAACGCTTTGATTGGTCGGATCCTCCTCCGGAGCCTCCTGCAGTTCATTCTGGCTTCCCGCCGGAATGATCGCATTGCTGATTGTTTCCTGCAGTTGTTTTAAATTTTGATAATTCCCCATCTGGCTAACGCCCATGGCAGCCAGCAGAATTAAAATGGCTGCACAGGCTGCATATACCACCCGTTGTGGCTTCTTATCCTTACTTTCTGCTGCCTGTTTTTTTCTGCTTCGTTCTCGACCTTTCTCAACGGTTGTATTCTGATATACAATGGCCTCTTGTCCTGTGTACCTGTCTTCCTGCATGATTTCCCGCATATCTGCAAAGCTTTTTGATACATTGTTTCGGTATAATTCCGGTTCCATTCGATTGCTCCTGGCAGTAGGATGGTTGGCTTGTTCCATCGAGCCCCCCTGTCTTGTGTGATTTCGTACCAACTCCTGTGGCGGCGTGACCACTGCACTGTGATCCGTCGGCATTTCCTGAGGGCGACCGCCTTTTTCCGAAATCAAAAACTCCTGCATCCGGGGATTTTTTTCATAATAAATATAGTAACCATTCAGATAATGGAGGGCGTTTTGCTCCCACGCAAAGACCTGAATCTCCCGTTCCAATTCATCTTCATAAATCAGATACTGCGGACTATGAGCCTGACATCGTGCATAATGGTGTTTGATCTCACTCTGAATATGCGCATCCACGCCCTGGCTGGATACATACCAGCCAAGCATGTCCCACCCCGGGAAAAAATTCCCAATGGTCTGGGACAGTTCTTCAGACATTTCTTCATGGAGCAGCGAAAAATCACAGGACACTGCACCTTTGACAAAGGCATAGGTTGTTCCCCCTATTTTATGGTACTCGCCTAAAATAACCGCCGCTTTCAAAGTATCATCCCGATATTTTTCCTTTAAAAAACTATGTAAATATGTATAAACATAATCTTCAATATATACTTTTTGCCTGTCCCCCGGCGTGCCCATCTGACGAATGTTTTTTGGAAGTTTTATATTTTCAGCCATATTCCATTACCTTCTTTCTTTTTGTTTGCAAGGTAACACGAATACAGGTGTATATTTTGGCAGATTTTGGTGAGAAGCCATTGCTTTCAAGAAAAAAGGAGAAATCCAGATGTTAAAAAAGAAACAAAAATCCGGACAATAGAAAAAGAAATGCTAAACTTTTGCACAAACAGAGAGCAGGAAAAGATTACCTCCACCAAACCGTCTTAAGGTTTGTAAGAGCTAATTTTTTCCTGCTCTCGTAAATTTTTATACCTAATGACTCACTGCATATAATGGCATCTGCTCTTACACAAATGCTTTTACTTTCTTGTAGATGCTTTCTGCATCCAGTTCATATTTTTTAATCAGCTGCACCGCTGGTCCGGATTCACCAAAAGTATCATTTACACCAATTTTTAATACTTTTGTTGGTGCCTTTTCGGATAAGCAATCACAAACCGCACTGCCCAAGCCGCCGATTACAGAATGTTCTTCTACAGTAACCACTTTGCCTGTCTTTGTTGCAGATGCAACAACCAGTTCTTCGTCTAATGGTTTGATAGTGTGGATATTGATCAGTTCTGCATCAATACCGTCTGCTGCCAGCATTTCTACTGCCTGACGAGCCTCGTTTACACAAAGACCGGTAGCGATGATGGTCACGTCTTTTCCTTCTTTTAAAGTAATACCCTTACCTAATTCGAACTTGTAGGTTGCTTCATCATTGAAGACAGGAATGGCAAGACGACCAAATCTTAAATAAACTGGTCCCACATATTCGTAAGCAGCTTTTACAGCAGCTTCTGCTTCTACTGCGTCTGCCGGGTTGATAACTACCATACCCGGGATGGTTCTCATCAGGGCGATATCTTCGTTACACTGATGGGTTGCACCGTCTTCCCCTACGGAAATACCAGCGTGGGTTGCACCGATCTTAACATTTAAATGTGGGTAACCAATAGAGTTACGAACCTGTTCAAATGCTCTGCCTGCCGCAAACATTGCGAAGGAACTCATGAATGGAACTTTTCCACAGGTTGCAAGACCTGCTGCGATGCCTGCCATATTGCTTTCTGCAATACCGCAGTCGATGTGACGTTCCGGGAATGCTTTCATAAATGTGCTTGTCTTTGTTGCGCCTGCAAGGTCTGCATCTAAAACAACAAGATCTGCATGATCTTTTCCTAAATCTGCCAAAGCCTTACCATAGCTCTCTCTGGTAGCGATTTTCTTTACTTCTGACATAATGCTTCACCTGCTTTCTGTAATTCTTCCATTGCGATGGCGAACTGCTCATCGTTTGGCGCTGTACCATGCCAGCTTGCTTTCCCTTCCATAAAGGAAACACCTTTGCCCTTCACAGTTGTTGCAATGATAGCAGTTGGCTGTCCCTTTGTTTCTCTTGCTTCTTTTAATGCTGCTGCAATCTGTTCGAAATCATGTCCATCAATGTTAATTACATGGAAATTGAATGCTTCAAACTTTTTGTCGATTGGATATGGAGAACATACATCTGCGATGTCACCATCAATCTGAAGTCCGTTGTTGTCAACGATCACTACCAGGTTGTCCAGTTTTCTGTGTCCAGCAAACATTGCTGCTTCCCAGATCTGTCCTTCCTGAATCTCGCCATCACCACATAGAGTGTAGACACGATAATCTTTTCCATCCATCTTGCCGGCAAGTGCCATACCAACTGCTGCAGATAATCCCTGTCCCAAAGAACCACTGGACATATCAACACCTGGGATGTGCTTCATATCTGGATGTCCCTGCAGGTAAGAACCTACGTGACGCAGGGTTTCCATATCTTCCACCGGGAAAAATCCACGCTGTGCCAATGTAGAGTAAAGACCTGGCGCAACGTGTCCTTTGGAAAGAACAAATCTGTCTCGATCTTCCGCCTTTGGATTGGCCGGATCAACGTTCATTTCTTCGAAATAAAGGTAAGTAAAAATGTCTGCTGCGGATAAAGATCCACCTGGATGACCAGATTTTGCGCTGTGTGTACCAACGATAACACCCTTACGTACCTCTACAGCAATTTTCTGTAACTCTAAAGTAGTCATAAGAATCTCCCTCTCATTTTATTTTATTAATACGCTGTTTTTATCATAGTTTAATCTGCAATTAAAATCAACCGGCTTCCACGAAAAACCAGTTATTCTCATCTACAACTCGACTCTGCCTTCCAAGGCACGAAGCAGTGTCACCTCGTCGATGTACTCCAGATCTCCGCCTACCGGAACACCACTGGCAATTCGAGTCACCTTGATACCTGTAGGCTTGATCAGCTTGCTGATGTACATGGCGGTGGTTTCCCCCTCCAAACTGGAGTTGGTGGCAACAATGACCTCGTCCACATCTCCTGCCAGACGCACCATCAGTTCTTTTAATTTTATATCGTTTGGACCGATTCCAAGCATCGGGGAAATCGCACCATGTAAAACATGGTAGACACCCTCAAACTGACCTGTTTTTTCATAAGCCGCCAGGTCACGGGTATTTTCCACTACCATGATCATCTTCCGATTTCTTGCCGGATTTTTACAGATCGGGCACTCTTCATCATCTGTCAGTGTAAAACAGGTCTTGCAATAGCGGACATTCCTTTTTGCTTCCAAAATCGTGCCTGCGAACTGCTCCACCCGTTCCTGAGGCAAATTCAACAGATGAAATGCCAGACGCTGAGCAGACTTGCTGCCGATACCAGGCAGAGAAGAAAGTTCCTCGATCAGCTTGGAAATCTGTTTGCTGTAATAATCCATTAGAAAGGAAATCCTCCGCCAAGTCCACCTGTAATGCCAGCCATAGATGCCTGAGAAGCGTCTTCCACTTTGCGAAGTGCTTCGTTGGTTGCCGCCACGATCAGGTCTTCTAACATTTCAATATCATCCGGATCCACTACTTCTTCTGCAAGCTTCACCTTCAGAACTTCTTTTTTACCGGAAACTGTTACTTCTACAGCACCGCCGCCAGCAGTTGCTGTCATTTCCAGTTCCTCTAAGTTTTTCTGTGCTTCTTCCATCTGACGCTGCATCTTCTGAGCCTGCTTCATCAGATTTGCCATGTTTCCAGGCATGCCACCCTGGAATCCACCTTTTTTCGCCATTTATAACGTCCTCCTAATTATATATTAATGAATCTTTATTCTTCATCTTCCACTTCAATCCCTGCGTTGCCAAACACATTCATAAAGTCCTCTACCGAATGGTGACGGCTTGCAAAAGAGCCGGCATATTCATCCAGCTTCACGATCAGCTTGATGCGCTTGCCGATCACCTTGGAAAAAGTTTCCTCAATGGCCGACCGCTGTTCTTCACTGGAAATTTCCTGATAGGCAAACTCTCTGTCCTTAGAGAAGGTCAGTACCAATTCGTTGCCGCTGCCTCCCTCCAGGCTGACCTCATCAGAACCACCCTGTCCCTTCATGCCAATACTGATGGCCTTGGCCGGCATCAGATGCATACGGCATCTTGGGTGAAGTTCTAAAAGCATATTGTTCCAGTTACCGATCAAACGCTGAATTTCCTCTGGCAGTGCATCCGGCATCGCCGGCTTCTCTACTTTTGGAGCTGCCTGAGATGGGGCTGTACCTGCTGGTGCTGCTGCCACCGCAAACCCCTGTTCCATCTTCTTTTCCAGTTGAAGGATACGGTCTAACAGCGCATCCTGCCTGCTTTCCATAGATGGCCGGCACAGTTTGATGACAGCGATCTCGATCAACACCCTTTTCTGGGTGGCAAATCGAATCTGACCGGACAGCTCTGACAGCACACGAATGTAGCGCATCAAAACGTCGGCATCAATCATCTGAGCCTCTTCTTTTAATAAGAGAAGATTTTCCCTGGACATGTCCAGAACCTCTTCCATATCGTCGGAACTCTTGAGCAAAAGAAGGTTCCGCAGATACCAGGTAAAATCAGATACAAACTGCATCAGGTCGCGGCCCTGAATCACCAGTTCCTCCAGAACCGCCATGGCACCAACCACATCCCCGGCCATAATAAATCGGAGAAGGCGACTGAAAATCTCCGTATCCACCGCCCCAAGGACTTCAAGAACATGGTCATAGGTCAGCTTCTGTCCCAGGAAAAAGGCAATGCACTGATCCAAAAGGCTCAACGCATCTCGCATGGAACCGTCTGCCGCCTTGGCCACATAACGGAGTGCCTTTTCTTCTACTTCAATTCCTTCCTCCTCCATCAGCTCACGGAGTCGGTCTGCAATCGTATCAATGGTAATTCTTCGAAAATCGTACTTCTGACATCGGGATAAAATCGTAGTCGGAATCTTATGGGACTCCGTTGTTGCCAGAATAAAAATCACATAGGATGGTGGCTCCTCCAACGTTTTCAACAGGGCATTGAAAGCACCTGTGGATAACATGTGAACCTCATCGATAATATATACTTTGTACTTACCTTCGGTAGGGGAATACCCAACTTCGTCACGAATCTCCCGGATATTGTCCACACCATTGTTGGATGCTGCGTCAATCTCAATCACATTCATGGAACTGCCACGGGCAATGGACTGACAGACCGGACAGACGCCACATGGGCTGCCTTCCACCGGAGACTCGCAGTTGACTGCCTTCGCAAAAATCTTTGCGATGGTGGTCTTACCAGTACCTCGGGTTCCACAGAAAAGATATGCATGACCGATGCGGTCTGCCATAATCTGATTTTTTAAAGTTGTAACGATATGATCCTGTCCCTTCACATCTTCAAATTCACTGGGACGATATTTTCGATACAGTGCAGTGTATGACATATGCTCTCCTTTCCGGGCGCATTCTTTCGCCATATTATAGTATAATCCATTTTGGAAATAAGAACAACTAAGAAATCACATTGTTTCAACCATTTCTTGACGTAAAAACAGATTCAGGAGTATACTGGTTTAGAACGCGGAGACGTATCGAAGTGGTCATAACGAGGTTGACTCGAAATCAATTTGCCGTGCATGCGGCACGCGGGTTCGAATCCCGCCGTCTCCGTTAAAAAAGCATCCTGCTTGCGACAGCTTCCATGCGCAAGCGAGATGCTTTTCCTTTTTTCTTCATACTCTATACGATATGTGCCTAGTTATCATTTGGTGTCAACAACACACGCGCCACATTAAGCTTGCCGGAGGCAAGCGCTTCTAACATTTCTTTCACCTGCGCCAGCGGTGCAGTCTGTGTGGTATACACAGAAGTGTCGATTTTCCCCAGTTTAATCAATTCAAACAAGGTGTGAATCTCTTCCCTGGTATAGGTAAACGTCAGCTTAAAGTCCAGCTGCTTTGGCCCCAGAGCTGCACTGATCAGCGAAAATGGCCGATTGTCACTTCCGATAATCATCACCTGTCCATTTGCCATACACAGATCCGTACAATTTTGCGTGGACGTTGGATGTCCCGCTGCCTCAAAACAGACATGGGCACCACCAGTGTGAGCAAGCAGCTCTTTTGCCTGTGCGATCTGTGCCTCATCAGATGGATCCCATGCATAGTCTGCCCCTGCCAAAAGTGCCAATTTCCGGCGTTCTGGACTTGGATCAAAAGCAATCAGTCTACATGCTCCAGCCAGTCTGGCTGTCTGAATCACCGACAGCCCAATAGAGCCGCAGCCTGACACCACAATATCGTCTCCCACTTTCATCTCAGAACGTCGTACGGCATGAAACCCTACACCCAGTACATCAAACAGAACCGCCTGTTCCAATTCTACCCCCTTTGGAATCTTAAACAGCTCATTTTGCGGAAAACGCGAAAGCACATACTGTGCATATCCCCCCTGTGTGTCTGGTCCGATGCCTAATGTGTTCGGAAATGCATGGGGGCAAGTGTTAGGATTGCCCGTGTTGCAGGCATAACATGCACCACAATCTCCCGGCGGTCCTATCGCCACCCGTTCACCGACAGTAAATCCTTCTACATTTTCACCGATTTCTCGTACATATCCCACTGCCTCATGCCCCGGAACCAGTTCCCAGTCAAAAATTCCCGACATAGCATATGCGTGTACGTCCGTGCCGCATATGCCGCAGTATTTTACTTCAACAAGAACCTGCCCCGGCCCAACGGCCGGAATCGGAATCTCTACAAGCTCAACATTTCCCGGTCCATGATATTTTACAGCTTGCATGATCATTCCTCCTTACAATTCTTACTTAAACATTCTGCGAGGATTGTACGCTTTATATTTGCCCATCGCTTCCTTTACCTCGCCGATATGTTTGAAAAATTCCCCGTGAATCTGCCCCAATTCTTCCAGATGATTGGCGCGGCCTTCATTGAACAGTCTGCAATGCTCCAAGCCATTTGGCGCAACAATGAACTTCAGATCACCATTTTCATCCAGTTCAAAATCACCGCCTGCGCCACACATTGCACATTCGTATTTATAAGTCAATCCATCCCAATGTGGCTCCGACTTGATCATCAGATTGTTGTGACAAACCGGACACCAGCCCTGTTCCTCTCCAACATATTTTACATCTGCATAATCCATCTGGCATGCTTCCGCCACATTCTGCCCCAGCTTGCGGGCCTGTTCCAGATATTTTGGCACGATGGAAACATGTCCCGGGCTTGCCATACGTCTGCCCATCATCATGTCAACCACCTTAAAGGACTGCATGAACATTGGCACACTAAGCCCCGCCAATGTCATAGTCTGCCAGTTCAGAGTTGCCCCACCGGTGGCAATAATACCTGCCACGCGCTCTGGTGCCTTATCCACAATACCGGCCTTGATCTGTAGTGCCCATTCATATGGCAGCCAACGGTCCGTGAACACTTTCCAAAGTCCATGTGGTCCCACCGTAAAAGATGGAATGGAAATAATTAATCCATCACTGCTTGCCATCTCTTCCATGATGGCATCCATATCATCTTTGCCGCTAAAAATACATTTCGGCGGCTGCTTTTTTACTTCCACCTGCATCATGCAGGCCTCACAGCCGGTGCAAGGATTGATCTTGGCATCGTGAAGATTAAGCCATACAACTTCTGCGCCCTGCTCTTCACAGGCCATCAACGCCTCCTTCAGCAAAATCTCAGTGTTTCCACCAGGTCTGCCGCAATTAATACCCATAATTTTCATTGTAAAAACCTCCTGTTCAGAGTTTTGTGGTTGCCTGTACCACTTGTGCCCAAATTCATTTTATCACGGTGGTTTCCGATTGGTTATTTCTTTTTATTCCTTAAATATAACCAAATGGAATAATCTGTTATTTACAACCACTAAAAGAGGGGGTAAGATAGTGATAGAATGTATCTTATGCACAAAAAAGGAATTTTGTTAAGTAAGATATTCCTCACAAACCACGGAAAGGAAATCTTCCCATGACCATCGAAAAAATCCGCTATTTTATCGAGGTTGCACGCTCCAGCAGCATTACCCAGGCCGCCAAAAATCTGTATGTTTCCCAACCAAACTTAAGCAAACAGCTTGCCCAGATGGAAGCAGAGTGCGGTTTTCCCCTGTTTTCCAGAACCAAACATCGGCTGGAGCTGACGGAAGCAGGTGCAGAATTGTATGAGCAATTGCAGAACATCCCCGAAACCGTAGATGCCGCCTTTGCCCATGCAAAAGAAGTCAGCGAGCGCAGTGCCCGCCATCTCTCCGTTGGGGTTATGGAATTGCAGGAAATGAGCGAAATGCTGATGCCTGCCATTACGGAATTTTCCAGACAGCATCCCGGCGTTGACGTGAATCTGGAGCGAAATGGATTCAGCAAACTGCGCGCCGGATTGGACAACGGTGTTTACGATATGATTGTCACCATGGCCTTCGATGCGCAGGACCCGCAAGACTATGAAAAACTGGTTCTTAGCGAACCGCTGCCAATGATCGCGGTCCACAAAGATACCCCGCTGGCAAAGCGCAAAAGCATTTCTTTTAAGGAGTTAAAAAATGAATCCTTCGTGCTGATCGCCTCCAGGGAAACACCTCAGGGCGAGCGCCAGTTTATGAACGAATGTGCCAATGCCGGTTTTTGCCCAAAACTGGTACGACGTCCCTCCTCTCTGGAAAGCCTTCTTTTGTGCGTAGAAGCAGGAATAGGAATCGCTCTGTTGGACAATAATATTCGACTGGACCCGATTACTCCCGTACGTCTGGTACCGGTAAACGACATCCCATCCATTTGCTTTACTGCAGTCTGGTCTAAAAAATGCTGCAGCCCCATGCTCGCAGAGTTTCTTCCTATTTTAAGAGCATCTGCGCAAGGGAAATGACAAGTTTTTCAGCCCTTTCACTAACAGTGGCTTATTTTGGCTATTTTCTGGTAAAAAATAGCACTTTTCCGATTTCGTTGAAATTTCAACAGACAATTGCCAAAAACAATGATATAATTTTATCAATCAATAACAAACATTATTATCTGGAGGTAACCACATGAACATTACAGACAGTATCAAATACATCGGTGTCAACGACCACAAAGTAGATTTATTTGAAGGGCAGTATGTTGTGCCAAACGGCATGGCATACAACTCCTATGCAATCTTAGACGACAAGATTGCCATCATAGATACGGTTGACGCCAACTTTACCCACGAATGGCTGGATAACATTCAGAAAGCCCTTGGCGGCAGAAAGCCTGACTACCTGATCGTGCAGCACATGGAACCAGATCACTCTGCAAACATTATGAACTTCTCCAAGGCGTATCCAGAGGCAAAAATCATTGCTTCCACCAAGGCATTTATGATGATGAAGAGCTTCTTTGGTACGGATTTTGTAGAAAAACAGATGGTTGTAGGAGAAGGAGACACCCTTTCCCTTGGAACACACAACCTGACATTTGTGACCGCTCCAATGGTACACTGGCCAGAAGTCATTGTGACTTATGACAGCACAGACAAAGTGCTTTTCTCAGCGGATGGCTTTGGTAAGTTCGGCGCCCTTGATGTAGAAGAAGACTGGGCATGCGAAGCACGCCGCTACTATTTCGGCATTGTTGGTAAATACGGTGTTCAGGTGCAGAACCTGCTGAAAAAAGCTGCCGGACTGGACATTCAGGCAATCTGTCCACTCCACGGTCCTGTTTTAAAAGAAAACCTTGGCTACTATCTGGGACTTTACAACACATGGTCCAGTTATCAGCCGGAATCCGAAGGCATTGTGATTGCTTATACCTCAATCTACGGGAACACAAAAAAAGCCGTGCTGATGCTGGAAGAAAAACTGAAAGCAAACGGCTGTCCAAAGGTGGTGCTTCATGATCTTGCAAGATGCGATATGGCTGAAGCGGTAGAAGATGCATTCCGTTACAACAAGATTGTATTTGCGACCACCACATACAACGCAGAAATCTTCCCATTTATGCGAGAGTTCATCAACCACCTGACAGAGCGTAACTTCCAGAAACGTACGGTTGCCTTTATCGAAAATGGAAGCTGGGCTCCACTTGCTGCAAAAGTGATGAAAGGCATGTTTGAAAAGAGCAAAGACTTAATCTACACTGACACAACCGTCAAGATCATGTCCGCACTGAACGATGAAAGCATCGCGCAGCTGGATGCCCTTGCAGGCGAGCTTTGCCAGAACTACCTGGCTCAGCAGGAAGCAACAGCAAACAAAAAAGACCTGACAGCCCTGTTCAAGATTGGCTACGGTCTGTACGTGGTAACATCCAATGATGGACAGAAGGATAATGGTCTGATTGTAAATGCGGTAACGCAGGTAACCGACTCCCCAAACAGAGTGGCTGTTACCATCAACAAGCAGAACTACTCTCACCATGTCATCAAACAGACAGGAAAAATGAACGTGAACTGCCTGTCCGTAGATGCACCATTCCTGGTATTTGAAACCTTCGGTTTCCAGAGCGGAAGAAATGTAAATAAGTTTGAAGCATGCAACCCACCACGCTCCGACAACGGACTGGTATTCCTGCCAAAACACATCAATGCATTTATCTCTCTAAAAGTAGAACAGTATGTGGATCTTGACACCCACGGCATGTTCATCTGCAGCGTGGAAGAAGCAAGAGTCATCTCCAACCGCGAGACCATGACATACACCTACTACCAGACAAATGTAAAACCAAAACCACAGACAGAAGGCAAAAAAGGATTTGTCTGCAACGTTTGCGGATGGATCTACGAAGGGGATACCCTTCCAGATGACATCATCTGTCCACTGTGCAAACACGGAGCGGCAGATTTTGAGCCGATTAAATAGCGTTTCATCATAATATACGGGGGCTGATGTAACAGCCCCCATTTTTGTTGCTTGACAGTCATTTTTCCGCAACTTATAATATTAATGATTCTTTTGTTTGGACTACTTGTGCCCGCAATCTAGTTTAAGAAAGGAATCATAAAAATGGATAAAAACTTGGAAAGACTCATTCTCAAAACACATGCTGTTCAGGAGATTGAGAAGCTGATC
>JAFUPY010000045.1 GCA_017472565.1 Eubacterium sp. | reverse complement strand
CTAATCACCTATGACACACTTCTGGGAATAGTATATTATTATTTATTCCGGAATGCATCGAAGAAATGCGAGCCTTCGTGGAAGAATATAAAAATTGAAAAAATGTAATACGATTGATAAAAGGATATGACTTATAATACGAGGAGAGCATGTATGTTACAACCCAAACTAACAAAGGTGGAGCCTATGCAACCTTATTTCCTACGGCTTCATTATACATCAGGTGAAGTTAAAGTGTTTGATGTGTTACCTTATATCGTCGGTTCTTGGTATGGTGAGCTTGCTGACAAGGAATATTTTATGACCGTGCAATTGTTGCCTGAAGGAAGTGGTATCAAATGGCCAAATGGACAGGATATTGCTCCGCACGAACTGTATGACAATAGTGTAGAAGATATTATATAAACGTGAAAAAGCAGCCATTGTGTCTACAGTCTAAAGTGGTACTAAGTTCATCTTAGTACCACTTTTTCTCTATTTTTCAACCATACTATACAATAATTAAAAAAGTAACCCTCTCAGGTTGCTTTATAAACTATGTCAATCAAAACCCCAATGATAGAACAGGCAAGTATAAAACAAAGTGCATTTGATTCAAAAAATCCCCGTTCCGAAGAACGGGGATCATTACTATTTCATCATTTTACATTTGTATCAAATTTCATCAACATCTGTGCTGCGTGTGCTCTCTGCGCATAGCCGCCGGGGTTCAGTGTACCGTCATCATTACCGCTGATGATACCGGCACCACAAGCCCACTGCATAGCAGGAATTGCATATTCGCTGATACTGAAAGCGTCTTCGTAAGAGAGGATATTTGTATCTTCACCTACGCTTACATCATAGCCTTTGTATTTCGCATATCTCCAAAGAATGGATGCCAGCTGTTCTCTAGTCACTTCGTCAGCAGCACCAAAGGTATACCCACCATAACCAGCCATGACACCAGCATCCGCTGTCCAGAGAATAGCTTCTCTGGAGGGATGGGCTTCCCCTACATCCTGATAGAAGTACTGTTTCACAATTTCAGGCTTACCTTCTGCCGCCCACAAAGCATCCGCCACCATAGCACGGGTCATCACATCCTGGACACCAAAAGTGCCGTCTGCTTTGTTTTTCAGAATGCCCTTCTGCAAACAATATGCCACACCGTCATGATACCACTGGGTATCAGGGAAATCATATTCCTTGCCTTCCAGCTTTCCGTAACAGGGCATAAAGGCTTTATTCAGGGCTTCCATCCATGTTTTGCCGTTGGCACGCTTCACATCCAGTGTATTGATCATCACATCTCTGGTATTCAATCGTTTGCCTGTATCAGGACTCATAATAGTACCTACTGCACTGATCACATAATATTTGCCGTCCACCTTTCCCAGGTAGATCATTTCATGTCCGGGAAAGCACAGGGCAGAACCCAGAGGCATTTCATCCAGAATCAAGCATTTTTCTTCCAGAGACATATTCGTCATGTCGATTTTTTCCATATTCATCTTCCACTGCCAGTTGCCGTTTCTGGCAACTTCCAGACCAAAGCAGGAATAAATGGTACGTACCATGCCGGAGCAATCCTCCACATCCAGCATACCGCCCCAGCCATAGGCATCCCCCAGATTGTTGAAGGCGACCATGGCGATGTTTTCCATGGTCAGGGGCAGATAGCCGATGTTTACCTTAGCCGTTTCTGGGATCAGTGCCATTTCCTTGCTGTAGCTACCGTCCTCATTTCTCACGGGCAGATACACCACATAATTATGGTAGGGAGAACGGTTGCCGATCATCTGATCGGGAGCCAGATCTGTCACCAGCTCCAACGCTGTGCCTGTTGTCAGCATTCTTCTGGAAGTGTTTGGTGTTTCATAGGACTTATCCGTATAAACCTTATTCCCATAAACCACCAGCAATTCCTCAGAAGGCAGATCCCATGCAGAAAGCCATTCCTCTTTATCGGCACAGATGGCTACATCTTCCGCAGGCACCCATCCGGAACAGCTGGCAATCCGTGCCTGATAGTATTTTCCGTCTGCAGAAGTCCCATAAACCAGCAGGGGTTCATTCACCGGTACGGCACTCAGAGCCATATTATCAGAATCCTTATCATAGGGGTCGTCCAGCAGGAAGTGATCGCTGGGGAACACCTGCACCACCGTTCGGTTGACTGCAATGCCATAACGAACAGGCATCACTTCCGCAGCAGAAGGGTCCTGTGTATTGTCTATCATTTCCCGAAAATATGCCCAATCGGTTTTATTCCCGTCTTTATCATAAGTCCAGCTCAGATAATACTGGGCATCTGCTGTGGAGGAAGACGCAAGGGCTTTGTTTTTTGAAACGCCATTGTATGTTTCCGCCCCTGTTTTCAGATCCATTACCATGGTACCGTCTGCATGGAAGGTATCCTCATTGAAGGCTCTGATTTCATCCGGCGTCAGGATCACATCTCTGTATCCCTCATGGTAATCCGCCCAAAAGGATGCCTGCGACATTTCCGCCGTTACATCAGGCATATATTTCACTCCTGCAAAAGCAGGCTGCACCATAGATACAGAAAGTATCGCCGCCAACGAAAGGCTCAGTAATTTTTTTGATTTATATGGCATTTCCAACGCCTCCTTTATCGTCATATCCTGTTTGGAATATTACTATCCTTTTGTATCGCTGCCATATAACAAACATCCATCTGCTAAGCAGATGGATGTTTTATTCTGAAATCCATTAAAAATCAGAGAAAAAGTTCACAGGAATCGTCATCACTTTGGATGCGGTTTCGGAAGTTGCTGTATCCGTTACAGTGATAGTACCTGTCCATTCACCACCAGAAACATCATACTCACCCTCACTGGTAACGACTGTGAAAGAGGTACCTTCCAAAAGCCATACAGTATCTTCCAGAATCATTGCGGAAACATCTGCTTCCGCAGCACCCTGCTCTACATATACGCCATATTCAACATTTTCCATAGCCAGATTCAGTGCTGTTTCTGCTGTGGGTGCAGTTACAGTCAGTGTCGTAGAAACCACTACATCCTCCTCTGCATCTGTAAACCATTCTGCAGGCAGTGTCCAAGATACAGGATATGTACCGGGTGTTACAGACAGCTCAGGCTGCAGATCGGGGATCACATAACCTTCTGCAAATTCATACACCATACCCTGACCAAGAAGTTCCATATCAACATCCAGTTTATAGTCATATTCAAAGAAATCAGGATCTTCCTTGAATGTCACGCCATTTACAGAAATGATCGTACTTGTTTCTGTACCGGCTTCTGTTGTGATAGGAAATACAGCAGCCACTTCACCTGTAGGCACTTCAGGCAGTTTGATAGTTTCTTCTTCAGCAAATTCTGCCTTTACAATAGTTACAGATTTGGTTGCTTCTTCCCAGCCAACATCATAACCAAAGGCTTCTGCCAGGTATCTAGCCGGAGCATAAATACGGCTGTCTCTGATCACAGCTTTTGTATCCATTTCTGTGTATGCATAGACACCAAATCCGTTCATATAGGCACGATATTCGGGAGAGTCAACAATGAAATCTACAGTCACAATGTCATTTGTAAAAGATGCCGTATTGGTATCATCATTCCAGGAAACTTCCAAATCCAATGCGTTTGCGATGGGACGCAGGGGCACCAGCGTACGGCTGTTTTCGTCAATAAAGGGTTTCGCATCTGTCCATGCAACAGGCGTACCTTCCACCGTCACATTCAGATCAGCAGCAAATGCTGTGCTGCTCATACCTACTGCCAGTAAAGCAGCAGAAATTACAGAAAATGTTCTTTTCATTCTTCATACCTCCTTATGCGGAATTCACACCATTAGCATACTGCAACACCAGGTGTTTGTCAATCAGTAAAAGACATCTGTCTTTACGGAAGCAAGAAAGGCCAAACATCATCGTTTAGCCTTTCAATTTATTTCATTTATTTTGCTGTATTTTCCAGAAACTTCATCAGCATCTGTGCTGCATGTGCTCTCTGCGCATGGTCGCCGGGGTTCAATGTACCGTCATCATTACCGCTGATGATACCTGCGCCACAAGCCCACTGCATTGCAGGGATTGCATATTCGCTGATACTGAAAGCATCTTCGTAAGAGAGGATATTTGTATCTTCGCCTACGCTTACATCATAACCTTTGAATTTTGCATATCTAAACAAGATAGATGCCAGCTGTTCTCTTGTGATGTTATCATCGGGAAACAATGAAGCAACGTAACATTTCACAATACAAACTCCTAAAAGAAGGTATCAACCATCGTGTACTGGATGCATTGAAAAAGAATGAAAATATCACAATGCTTACTCTTGAAAAAATTTGTACAATCCTTGATTGCACACCAAATGATGTCATTCAATTCAAAAAATAAAGGCTACCGAATAAAATATAATTCTATCCAGTAGCCTTTTTTAGTGCCATTTGAAAATGATACTCTAAATGTAAATTTACTTTAATATATTTTTTCGTAGCAACTTGACTTATGACGACAATTTTGCTAGGCTAAAAATATAAAACTTTCAATAGCCTAGAATGCTATACTTCTTTAATTAAAATTTCACTAAGATAAGGAAGCATGGAGAAATCTGTGTTTCCTCTTTTTTATACCTTTTAGACGAACACTCTGTTCGCAGTCTTTGACTTCTGGCAACAGTCAATCCAACAACAATCATTCAATCATTTCTTATAATCCCAACAAAAATATTATTTGCAAATGAACAATAGAAAACATAGCACTGTCCACATTATGGCAGTTTATCTTCTGCAACAAACGAGTTGCATATGATCGAAAAAAAGAAGAGTTCCTTCGAAATTAACGAAGAAACAAAACGGTTACCCCTTGGGGTAACCAGTTTTTGTCCTTTCCGGCGTAAGGACATAAACTGGGAGTCGAAGAAAAAAGAAGAAAAAAAGTTATTCAAATGATATCCACACGTGCTGTAATTGCAGTACACCCACGCCATTTTCAGGGTCCCGAGGTCCCCTCCTCAATAAAAAAAGGGGCAACTTAGACCCACCAGATTTTAACATCAGGCGTCCAGCAGAACGTTATCTGCCATCTCAGCACCCATAACTTTTGTCTTTTTTCAAAAAACGGAGGGATACCTATGGCCAAAACGCGCCATCCCAATATAAATTTTCAACTAAAAAATGAGCTTCGTAACATGTTTTCCCCTGGCGAGAGTAAAAAAGAAGCCATGGCTGAAACCAATCGTTTGCGCGCAATCCGCAAAAAGGAGTTGGTCGAACAAGGATACAGCAAAAAAGAAGCGCATCGGCTTTCTATGGATATCTGCACCTACCGCGACAAAATTTATACTGACAGCACTTTATACAGGCACCAGAAATCTGCAGATGTCTTTGGGCAATTCTGCAAAGAGAAGCTGGGCACAAAACGCATTTCTATGGAAGAAGCAAAACTGCATGTGCAGGAGTTTGTAGATTGGAGTGTAAATAAAAACCACAGTGCTTCAACAACGCATACATATCTTGCTGGAGTTTACAAGGCACTGCAGTTGAATTTAGATGATTATAATAAGCCAATCCGCCACACCAGCGAATTTACCCGCGGTGCCAAGTCCGCTAAAAATGACGCCTATAATGCGAAGCGCGCAGAAAAAGCATTGGGTACCAATCGTTTAATTGGTGTTCGGCGTAGCGAATTAGGAAAAATTAAAATCTCCGACATTGAT
>JAFUPY010000044.1 GCA_017472565.1 Eubacterium sp. | reverse complement strand
TTCTGTTTGGACGAATCATGAAGAAGAACATGAAAACCACTAAGATAACTACCCATACAATTAAGCCTGCTCCACCTGCGCCGCCAGCGCCGCTACCGGATAAAACGAACATACTATTTCCTCCTAAACTTGTTTCCTAAAGTATTTGTTTTACAAACTTAGACTATTTTACACTAGAACCACATGTGCTTCAAGTGTTTTTTGAAACTTTTGCGTTACTGTTCACACAAATATCAGGAAACAGAAAGCAAAAACGTCATACTTGCATGTAAGTGATTGCTTTCTGCTTCCTGATATTAAGTTTAACAAGTAACTATTTTGGTCCCTGTGTCATTCCATAGAGTTTTTCTTCCTTGTAGGACTTGAATCTACCTGCATCCAAAGCATCTCTGATTTCTTCCATCATTGTGTTGTAGAAGTACAGATTGTGCAGTACGCAAAGACGCATGCCCAGCATTTCTTTTGCCTTTAACAGGTGACAGATATAGGCTCTGCCGTAGGTCTTGCAAGCCGGACACTGACAGCCCTCTTCGATTGGACGCATGTCCTTTTCATACTTCTGATTGAACAGATTTAACTTGCCCTGGTTGGTATACACATGTCCATGGCGACCATTTCTGCTTGGATATACGCAGTCGAAAAAGTCAACGCCACGGTCTACTGCTTCTAAAATATTGGCAGGTGTTCCAACCCCCATCAGATAAGTTGGTTTGTTTCTTGGAAGATGTGGAACGGTCACATCTAAAATGTGGTACATTTCCTCGTGACTTTCCCCAACCGCAAGTCCGCCAACTGCATAACCATTCAGATCCATCTCACTGATGCGTTTTGCATGGTCAATACGGATATCATCAAAAATCGCACCCTGATTGATACCAAAGAGCATCTGCTCTTTGTTGATGGTATCTTCTAAGCTGTTAAGACGAGCCATCTCTGTCTTACAGCGTTCTAACCAGCGTGTGGTTCTGTCAACAGAATTCTGCACATAGGTTCTCTCTGCCACTGCAGATGGACATTCATCAAATGCCATTGCGATGGTAGATGCAAGATTGGACTGAATCTGCATACTTTCTTCTGGACCCATGAAAATCTTTCTGCCATCCACATGTGAGCTGAAATAAACGCCCTCTTCCTTGATCTTACGAAGTCCTGCCAGTGAAAACACCTGGAATCCGCCGGAGTCTGTCAGAATTGGCTTGTCCCAAACCATAAATTTATGAAGACCGCCCAACTCTTTGATCAAAGTATCTCCTGGACGAACATGGAGATGGTAGGTATTGGAAAGCTGCACCTGTGTCTTGATCTGCTGTAAGTCTGTAGTGGCAACCGCACCCTTGATGGCAGCCGCTGTACCAACGTTCATGAACACTGGTGTCTGTATTACGCCGTGAACGGTATGGAATTCGCCGCGTTTGGCCATACCTTCTTCTTTTAATATCTTATACATCACTAAACCTCTCTTTTTTATCTATTATCGTTCCATTTTTAATCTAATTTCACCGAAAACTTTATCTTTTTCTATACGATATGTTGTCTCAAATAATAGTTTGGGTACTTCTTTACCCAAAATCCGTTATTTATACCCATTTTTTATAGAAAATACATCTCACAACAAATTGTTTTGGGTACTTATCGCACCAAAAATGTTTATTTGTACCCAATTTCAAACAAATGATGTAGTGCAAAAAATAAGTTTTGGGTATTTTTTGTAAGGAAAGTCTCTATATATACCCAAAACATGTGTTGTTACACACAATGATACCACAACTTATATCACAAAAGGTAGACTTTTTCAAAAATTACTTTTATACTTATAAGGATTTCTAAACATAGCACAAATATAAACCTTAAAACATCATGAAATATTTTAAAACATATTGAAATGTTTTATAACTTTTTCAAACAGAATAAAACATTCTATGTTTATACTAGGAGGTTACCTATGGCAGGTTCAACATATGGAACAATTTTTAAGATTACTACCTGGGGAGAATCCCACGGAAAGGGACTGGGCGTTGTGGTTGACGGCTGCCCTGCAGGGATTCCGCTTTCAGAGGAATATATTCAGAGCTTTTTGGACCGGAGAAAACCGGGACAGTCTAAGTTTACTACACCTAGAAAGGAGTCTGACACGGTTGAGATTCTCTCTGGTGTGTTTGAAGGCAAGACCACGGGAACACCTATCTCTATGATGGTGCGAAATGAAAACCAGAAGTCTAAGGATTACAGTGAGATTGCTTCTTACTATCGTCCTGGACATGCAGACTTTACCTTT
Organism: Eubacterium sp.; assembly: GCA_017472565.1. Classification (GTDB taxonomy): domain Bacteria; phylum Bacillota; class Clostridia; order Lachnospirales; family Lachnospiraceae; genus Brotonthovivens. Next base: position 3,117 of record JAFUPY010000044.1, on the reverse strand, counting down.
GATGCGAAGTATGGTTTCCGTGATTATCGTGGTGGTGGCCGTTCTTCCGGTCGTGAAACCATCGGACGTGTTGCGGGAGGCGCTGTGGCTATGGCACTGCTCTCTGCGCTTGGTATCCAGATTCAGGCCTACACCAAGTCCATTGGTCCAATCACCTGTGACATGACAAGATTTGATCTGAATGAGATTAAGCACAACAGTGTGTGCATGCCAGATGCTTATGCCGCTGATAAAGCACAGATATATCTGAATGCATGCATGGATAACCAGAACTCTGCAGGAGGTATTATTGAATGTATCATCGATGGAGTTCCAGCGGGAATTGGCGATCCTGTATTCGAAAAGCTGGATGCTAACCTGGCAAAAGCAATCTTCTCCATTGGCGCAGTCAAAGGTTTCGAAATCGGTGACGGATTTGCAGCGGCTGCTTCCACCGGCTTAGACAACAACGATGCCTTCTGTACCGATGCAGATGGCAAGATTACCAAGGCAACCAACCACGCCGGCGGTATCCTTGGTGGTATCAGCGACGGAACACAGATTGTTTTCCGCGCAGCTATCAAACCAACACCATCCATTGCCGCACAGCAGCAGACCGTAAAACGGGATGGGACACCAATCACTATTTCCATTCAGGGCAGACATGACCCAATCATCGTGCCTCGTGCCGTAGTTGTGGTAGAAGCTATGGCAGCGATTACCATTGCGGATATGATGTTGCTGAATCTAGGGGCAAAACAAGATACAATTTTAGATTTCTACAAATAAGGTGCTCCAATATTGTTTTCACCGCAAAACAGTTGATTTTCTACTTTTGCTTGTGAAAAAATATTAGTCGCACCCTATACTACATAGTGAGTAATAAAAACCTGGAAGAAAAATCACCTCGCACAAACGTAAAAATCTGGAAGCGAAATTGCCTCTCACAAGTAGTGAAAAAGGCTGGGTAAAATTGCCTCGAGCAAACCGTCCTAAGGTTTGTAAGAGCCAATTTTACCCAGCCTTTCTATATTATCAAAGTCATTACTTCAACTCATGAATCACAATACTGTTCGGCTTCGTGATCTTGATCGGAGCCTGATCCATTAGAAAATACCCTTTCTCGTAGTTCATCTTGAAGGTACGGATTTCGTTTTCTCCATGATTCAATACAACGAAGTGTGTATTGTCTGGCATGACATCCAGTGTTTTTGGATAATCCCCGCTTGTTTTGTTATCGCAGATTGGTTTTAACAAGCCGGTCTCGTCTTCGATTTCGTAGACGGTTGCGGTATTGACACCTGCGTTGGATGCAAACAGATGCTTTTTGTCTGGGGAGATTTCCAGACCGGATGCTGCATAGGTTCCTTCGTACTTCATCATGCAGGATGGTACTTCCTGTATCAGTTCCAGATCAGAAACCAGATTGCCGCCTGGTGTATATTTGAACACCATTATACGATTTGCTTTTTCGCATAATATATATGCAGTTTTTGACTCTGCACGGAAACGAATCATACGAGGGCCATGCTCGATATGACCACGAATCGTATCGATCAGATTCAACTCGCCTTTTTCATAATCAATTTCATATATTTTTACATGATCCAGGCCACTATCTACGGCACAGAGATACTTTTGGTCTGGTGTCATTTCTACACAGGTTACATGTGGCATAAAGTTTTTGTCTGCCACGCTCAAGCCCAACGCTTCATGATAGATACCGCAAGCTACATCACCTACGGAGCCATCTTCATTCAGATGCATCATAGTCACTCTTCCATCGTAATAGCCAGCTACAAACAGATAACGGTTCTGGTCATCCACGGTAATATAGCAGCCGCGCATACCGCCTGTCCAGGCAGTGTTCATTGGTTCCAGATCACCATCTGGCAAAATGCGGAAGGACTGTACGCCTTCGTCTGCGATGGAATAAAGGAAACGACCGTCTGCGGACACTACAAGGTTGGAAGGATTATTGATCTTTACCACCTTTTTTTCCTTCATTGTCCAGTTCTCATCGTCAACATCATAAATATGGATTCCGATACTATTTGTCTTTGTATATGTTCCTACATATGCAACATATTTTCCAAATGCCATAGCTTAATCCTCCTCTTTTCTGCGCAGGATATCGTACATATCTAATGGCTGACCCAGATCGATATACAGCACCTGTTTTGGATGTGGTGCAGATTCCATCTGGTTGCCTTCTTAGTCTAAAATCTGTTTTACAACAACTTCAATATTGTCTCCGTTTGGCTTCATCACCTCAATGGTTTCACCAACAGAGAATTTGTTGCGCTGTTCGATGCGATATAAGCCCTGCTCGTTACATTCACCAACAATACCAAGATATGTGTATTCCTTCAGATAAGTGTTGTTATCATATATCTGAGCAGACTCATCCGGTTTTCCAAGGAAAAATCCTGTTGTGAACTGTCTGTAGGTACAGTTGGAAATCTGCTCCTGATACCAAGGCATGTTTGCCTGATACTTTTCAGGACTTTCCAGATAGTCGTCAATGGCTTTTCTATAGGTTCTTGCAACAGTTGCAACATACAGAGCGGTCTTCATACGACCTTCAATCTTGTAACTGTCTACGCCGGTTGCCAGCATTTCTGGAATGTGCTCAATCATGCACACATCCTTGGAGTTGAAAATATATGTGCCACGTTCATTTTCATAAACCGGCATATATTCGCCAGGTCTTGTTTCTTCCACAATGGAATATTTCCAACGGCATGGATGGGTACAAGCCCCCTGGTTGGCATCTCTTCCTGTAAAATAGTTGCTCAGCAGACAACGACCGGAGTAGGAAATACACATGGCACCATGGATAAAGCTTTCGATTTCCATCTCCTCAGGGATACGGTCGCGAATCTGCTTAATCTCTGCCAGAGAAAGCTCTCTTGCAGAAACCACACGCTTGGCCCCCATTTTCCACCAAAACAGATAGGTCTGATAATTGGTATTGTTCGCCTGCGTGGAAATGTGAATCTCCACCTCAGGCCAAACCTCCTTGGCAATGGTAAACATACCCGGGTCAGAGATAATCAATGCATCCGGTGCCTCCGGCTTCATATCTCTCAATTCGGCAAAATACCTGGCCGCACCCTCCAAATCATAATTGTGCGC
>JAFUPY010000043.1 GCA_017472565.1 Eubacterium sp. | reverse complement strand
TCTGCAATGCTTCTGCTGCGGACACGTCCTCTGGCGTATGGTATGATGCAGTAGCTGCAGAACTGATTACAACCATCCTGTACCTTGACAAAGGCGCGGGTATGCTCTGCTGTTTTGGTCATGCGGAGCGCTTCATACTCCTGTGTCCCAGCATTGATGTCAATACAGGAATCTGTCACCTGATGGGTTGCTTCAAATTCCTGAATGCAGCGAATCAAGTCTTTTTTTCGATTGTTACCAATAATAATATCGATAGACAAATCCTCCAGCGCCTGTTCGTAGGAAGTCTGCACATAACAGCCAGCTCCTACGACGATACTGTCTGGATTCATTTTTTTCGCGCGGTGAAGCATCTGACGGGATTTTCTGTCAGCCATGTTGGTTACAGAGCAGGTATTGATGATGTAAACATCTGCTTTTTCAGAAAATGGTACAATCTCATACCCGGCTTCTTCCAGCATCTGCTGCATGGCTTCCGTCTCATATGCATTTACTTTACAGCCCAGGTTGTGTAACGCGGCTTTTTTCATTTTCTTTACCTCAATTTCATTTGACTTTTATGTATAAAAAAGTTACTATGAACAAGTAGTATTTTTAAATTTAGGAGGAGCTATTTTTATGAAAACCGTTCAGATTTCTTTAAACTCTATTGACAAAGTTAAGAGTTTTGTAAATGGCATCACTCAGTATCCATTTGATTTCGATTTAGTATCTGGAAGATATGTGATCGACGCAAAGTCCATTATGGGTATCTTCAGTCTTGACTTATCAAAACCAATTGAGTTGGCAATTCATTCTGACGACAATATCGAACAGGTTTTAGAAACATTAAAACCATATATCGTAGAATAATTGCTACTACTTATTAACAAATGATTTCAACGATATGAAAAGGCACTGCAACAACAGTGCCTTTTTTATTTGTCTTACGCTTCAATGCGAATCACTTCTGTTGTTTCAATCGCTTCCTGCACTAACTGATCGATTTTTTCCTGTAATTTTAATTCAGACTTTTTGATAAAATTTAAGTTTGGCTTTGTAACAGGATGTTTTGCCACGAAGATGGTACAGCAGTCTTCAAATGGCAGAATGGATGTTTCGTATGTGCCAATTTTTTCTGAAATCGCAATGATTTCATTTTTATCCAGTGCGATACATGGACGATATACAGGCATGGTGCACACTTCGTTGGTCGCTGCCAGAGACTGCATAGTCTGGCTTGCTAACTGCCCAATACGTTCTCCTGTAATCAGCCCAAGACAGTTATTTTCATTTGCAAAATGCTCTGCAATTTTCATCATGTAACGGCGCATAATGATGGTCAGTTCTTCGTGTGGACACTGCTCGTAAATATAGAGCTGAATGTCTGTGAAGTTTACCACGTGAAGATTCATGGTGCCGCTGTAACGGGATACCAGTCTTGCAAGATCTACTACTTTCTGTTTTGCACGTTCGCTTGTGTATGGTGGTGCATGGAAGTATACAGCATCAATCTTTACACCACGTTTTGCAATCATATAGCCTGCAACCGGGCTGTCGATACCGCCGGACAAGAGAAGCATTGCTTTTCCTGCGGTGCCGGATGGCATACCGCCTGGTCCCGGAATCACGATGGAGTAAATGTTGATTTTGTTACGAATCTCGATATTTAACATGATATCTGGATTGTGAACATCTACTTTCATATCTGGGTAAGCGTCCAGAATGATGCCGCCAAGCTCCATATTGATTTCCTGAGAATCCATTGGATAGTTCTTTCTTGCTCTTCTGGAATTTACCTTGAAGGTTTTGTGTTTATCTGGATACACCTTGTCCAGATATTCCAAAACATCCTTTGCAAGCTGTTCAAACCCGTGATCTTCTACCTGCACCATTGGACATACACCAACAACACCGAACACTCTTGTCATTGCGTCGATGGCTTCCTCGTAATCATAGTCGCTGATGGCATCTACATAGATACGGCCCTGTTCTTTTGTTACTTCAAACTCACCGTCCACTGGCTTTAATGCGTGTTTTAAACCTGCAACTAAAGCGTCTTCAAAGATATAACGGTTTTTTCCTTTGATGGCGATTTCGCCGTATTTAATCAAAAATGACTGGAACATATTTCCTCCTAATGTTCATGCACAATTACAATTGTTTCTATAACTAACATACAGCCTTTAATGTCTGCGGTATTTACGCAGCATTGGTAAAAGCTCTTTCAAGCTTTTCAATGTGTATTCTAATTCTTCTTTTGTTGTGTCAACACAAAAACTGAATCGAATCGTAGACTCCTGTAAATTGGTCGGAAGTCCGATATTCACCAGTGTATTGCTAAGGGCTGGATGATTGGATGAGCAGGCACTTCCTGCAGAAACATAGATCTGCTTATCCTCCAGTGCGTGAAGCAGTACTTCGCTTCGCACGCCCTCAAAGCTAACACTTACAATGTGTGGTGCAGAGTCCCGACCTGTTTTTCCATTGACATACGCACCTTCAATCTGTGACACTTCTTCTACGAAAAATTCCTTTAACCCATACAGGTAATCGATTTTTTCTTCAAATTTATCATAAGATTCCTCCGCCGCAAGACCAAGGCCTGCAATACCTGGGGTATTTAAGGTCCCATGGCGCATGCCCTTCTGATGTCCGCCACCGTAGGAAATCGGCTTAATCTTCGTCTTTTCTTTTACATATAAGAATCCAATCCCCTTTGGTCCATGAATCTTGTGACCGCTGACAGAAAGCATGTCAATACCAAGACGCTTTGGAATAATCTTGTACTTTCCATAGGCCTGAATCGCATCCACATGAATCAGCGCTTTCGGATTTTTCTCACGAATGATCTTGACCGCTTCTTCGATTGGTTCTACAGCACCCATCTCGTTATTCACCATCATCATGGAAACCAGAATTGTCTCATCGTCCACAGCTTCTTTTAACTGTTCCAAATCGATAATACCGTTTTTGTCCACCTTCAGATAGGTGATACGAAATCCCTCTTCTTCCAGATAGACCATGGTATTTTTGATAGATGGATGTTCCACGGATGTGGTAATCAAGTGCATACCGGCTCTTTTGTTGGCCATCGCAGCACCAATCAGCGCCAGATTGTTGGACTCGGTTCCACCTGATGTATAAATAATCTCTTTTTCGGTACAACGAAGGGTCTTTGCAATCTGCTTCGTTGCATTTTTTATATATTGCTCAGCTTCTACACCCTTCATATGCATGGAAGAGGCATTGCCATAGTCTCCTGTCATGACCCGGACTACCAGATCCTTGACAGTTTCTGAACACTTGGTTGTGGCTGAGTTATCTAAATAGGCTTCTAACATTTCCTATTCTCCTACTTTACTATTTTCAATTAAAGTTCTTTCAAAACTTATTTTGCTTCCTTCATTTCCAAAGCGGTCATCAGCATAGACATGGTACAAATACCTGCTGTGTCTGTACGCAAAATACGTTTTCCAAGAGAAATCACCTGCATATCTTCACGAACTGCAGCAATTTCCTCTGGGGCAAATCCACCCTCTGGTCCAATCATAATACTGATGGATTGACCTGGCTGTAAGCTGTCCATGACTTCCTTCGTGGCTGCCATGCCCCGCTCATTTTCATACGGAACCAGATTCACATCGCATTCCCTTGCATAAGCAATGGCTTCCTTGTAGCTCATCACCGAATGAATCTGCGGAATCAGACTGCGCTTGGACTGCTTTGCTGCACTCTCCGCAATGGCCTGCCAACGACGAATCTTGTTGGCCGCCTTCTTGTCATCCAGCTTCACCACACAGAACTTCATCGCCATAGGGATAATCTCATAAACACCCAGCTCCACTGCTTTTTCAATCACTGTTTCCATACGATCACCCTTCGGCAGCGCCTGAAACAGATAAATCTTAGAAGGCAGCTCTGTATTTGGTGCATCCTCATCCAAAATATCCGCCTGGACAAAATCAGGGCCAATCTCTGCAATACTGCAAAAATAATCCTGACCGCCACTTGTGCTGACACGAATCTTTTCTCCCGGCTTCATGCGAAGCACATTGCTGATATGATTCACATCAGAACCGGTGATGGTGACATATTCTTTTCCTACTTGCCCTTCTTCTACAAAAAACTGGTGCATAATAATCTCCTAGTTCTTACGAGCTGTAACATTTACCCACTCGCCCTGATGATTCACTTCAAGAATCTCAAGTCCAGCCGCTTCAATGGCTTCTCTCACTGCCTCTTCCTTGAAGTTGATAATACCGGAAGTGATAAAGATACCGCCCTTTTTCAATCTCGCAGGAACTACTGGTGCCATTGGAATAATGACATCTGCTAAAATGTTAGCAACAACGACATCGTATTTTTCCTCACCAACCTGCTTCTGCAGTTCCACATCGTCAATCAGATTGCCTACATAGAACATGCCCAGTTCTTTTGGAAGGTGATTGACTTCCATATTTTCATATGTAGAAGTCAGACATGCATCATCAATGTCCGTTCCCACCACATGGCCTGCCCCCAGTTTTAAGGCGATGATGGATAAAATACCACTTCCGCAGCCAAGGTCTAACACCTCGTCACCGGCCTTCATATATTTGCGAAGCTGTCTGATGCAAAGCTGTGTTGTTTCGTGCTTACCGGTACCAAAGGAAACTCCCGGATCAATCTCGATTAAGATTTTATCCTTATCTTCTTCCTCCACTGTTTCCCAGGTTGGTTTGATCAAAATATCATCAATGGTAAATGCATGGAAAAATTCTTTCCAGTTATTCATCCAGTCTTTGTCTTCCGTTTCGCTTTCGGTAATCGTACCAGCGCCCACTTCTACGAACAGTCGCAGTTCTTCCAGACCTTCTTTTACCTGTTCTAACAATTCACTATTATCTACATCACAATCCAGATAAAAGCTTACTCTTCCGATGCCGTCATCTGGTGGCAGTTCCGGCAAAAAGTCAATAAACATTTTTGCGGTATCATCCTGGGTCAACTGGATATTATCTTCGATTTCTACCCCTTCCACACCAAGATCGCTTAACATGCTGCTGACAAAATCTTCTGCTGCTGTTGTTGTTTCAATTGTGTATTTATTCCATTTCATATTTTCACCTCTGCACTTTCAGCCCGAGCGTTATACTCGGGCTGAAAAATTAGTCTTCTTTTTTACCGAAAAATCCCTTTTTCTTTTTTTCTGTCTTGCCTTCTGTTTCGGACTTTAATGTATTGCCGGAAACGGCATCAAATGCACGGAGCGCTTCTTTTGCTTCTGTGCTAAGTGTTGTTGGAACGGATACCACCAGTGTTACATAGTGGTCACCACGAACATTTTTGTTACGCAGGGATGGCACACCTTTGCCTTTCAGACGAATACGTGTATCTGTCTGTGTTCCTGGTTTTACTTCGTAAATGATATCTCCATCTACAGTTGGAATGCGTGCTTCGCCGCCAAGGGCTGCCTGTGCAAAGGAAATATTGGCGGTAGAATAAATATTCATATCCTGTCTCTGGAAAATTGGGTGACGGGATACGGTTACTTCTACCAGCAAATCGCCTCTTGGGCCGCCGTTTGTACCTGGTTCACCCTTATCGCGGATACGAACGCTCTGTCCGTTATCAATACCAGCTGGGATGGTCACTTTGATACGTTTCTTGCTTGCAACATATCCAGTTCCACGGCAATCAGTACATTTTTCTTTGATAATCTTGCCTTTGCCGCCACAGTCAGGACAAGCCTGAACATTCTGAACAGTACCAAACAGAGACTGCTGTGTAAATACAACCTTACCTTTACCGCCACATTTTGTACAGGTTTCTGGTGATGTACCTGGTTTTGCACCGGTTGCGTTACATGTTTTACACTCGTCCTTTAATACGATTTCAAGTTCTTTTTCGCAGCCAAAAACAGCTTCTTCAAAAGTGATTCTTACGCCAGCTCTAAGATTAGCACCTTTCATTGGACCATTATACTGCTGACGTCTGGAACCGCCACCGAAAAATCCTTCGAAGATATCACCAAACATATCACCAAAGTCCATGCCAGAGAAGTCAAATCCACCCGGACCACCACCTGGGCCACCCTGTTCAAATGCTGCATGACCAAACTGATCATACTGACTTCTTTTCTCTGCATCACTTAAAATTGCATAGGCTTCGGAAGCTTCTTTAAACTTTTTCTCTGCTTCTGCATCTCCAGGATTGGAGTCTGGGTGATACTGTTTTGCAAGTTTTCTATATGCTTTTTTAATAGTGGCATCATCAGCTCCTCGATCCACACCGAGGACCTCATAATAATCTCTTTTCTGTTCTGCCATTAATATTACCCTCTTTAATCATTATCACAGGGAACTGGCAAAAAGCCACTTCCCTGTATAAAATCTGTATTACGTTTCAATCAGAAGTCTATATTATACTTCTTTGTAGTCAGCGTCTACCACGTCATCTGCTGCGTTAGTGCTCTGACCGTAATCGCCGCTGTTGCCCATGTCTGGACCAGCTGCGCCGCCCTGTGCAGCCTGTGCCTGTTCGTAAACTTTCTGGAATACTTTCTGAGCGCTGTTCATTAATTTTTCTTTTGCAGCGTTCATTTCTGAAACTTCTGCTTCAGACATAGCATCTGCATCTGGATGAGCTTCTAATAACGCTTTTAATGCATCGATATCAGCCTGCACTTCTGCTTTTTCAGAATCAGAGATTGCTGCGCCAACTTCTTCTAATGCTTTTTCTGTCTGGAATACGAATGCATCAGCATCGTTTCTAGCGTCGATAGCTTCTTTTCTCTTCTTGTCCTGAGCTTCGAATTCAGCTGCTTCTTTTACAGCTTTTTCGATATCTTCATCGGACATGTTAGAACCAGCTGTGATTGTGATGTGCTGTTCTTTACCTGTGCCAAGATCTTTTGCAGAAACGTTTACGATACCGTTGGCATCGATGTCGAATGTTACTTCAATCTGTGGAACGCCACGACGTGCTGGTGGGATTCCATCTAAACGGAACTGGCCGAGAGATTTGTTATCTCTTGCAAACTGACGCTCACCCTGAACAACGTTGATATCTACTGCTGTCTGATTGTCTGCTGCTGTAGAGAAAATCTGGCTCTTTCTAGTTGGGATTGTTGTATTTCTTTCAATTAATCTTGTAGCAACACCACCCATTGTTTCGATAGAAAGGGATAATGGAGTTACGTCAAGAAGTAATACTTCGCCTGCAACAGCTTCACCAGCAAGCTTACCAACCTGGATAGAAGC
>JAFUPY010000042.1 GCA_017472565.1 Eubacterium sp. | reverse complement strand
TCATAAATAGCACCTATCCTGACAAGGGCCTTGTAGGCAACAGATGATTTAACAGCTTCCGGATTCCCTTTGCCGAGTGCCTTGATCGCATTTGCAAAATGGCGTCTTGCGTGTGCGAAGCAGTTCGCATTCTCAAGCCCTTCCAGTTCATTTGCTATTTTATGATACTGGCTCAGACCATCAGTCATAAGGACTCCGTTAAAATCCTTATAATACTGCTGGGGATGATCACTGTGTCTTGTCTTCTGATATTCGTAGACAATGATCTTAGGCACCGGACTGAGTTCTCCCGTAATGTGAACCCACATGTAACTTTTGCTTCCTGCCGGTCTGCCATCATGGATTACTTCCAATGGGGTCTCGTCACACTGATTTACATGTGCTTCCAGCTGCTTCTTTTTCATCAGCTCATACATCGGAAGAAAATATCTTTCCGCAGACCATACAGTCCAGTTGGACATGGTCTGTTTTGACAGATTCAGACCATTTGCCTGGAAATTATATGCGATGCGCTCCAGCGGATTGCTGTTCACGTACTTTGCATTAATGATTGCAGCTTCCAGTGACGGTGTTGCAATACTTCCCTTAAAGAGAGTTGCCGGGTGGTCGCCGCGCAAAAACTCATCCTGATGCAGTCCATCTGTGCCAACGTATACTTTTACGATATGCTTTTCAGCAATCCATTTGGCTGGTTCAAAACGCAACTGCCAAAAGATCTCATCCGGCATGCTTTTCCAGTTGCCTGCGCCAAATATATCGTCAAGTTCCTTCGGCGAAACATCATGTGGGTATTCTTCCTGTGGAAAATCCCTGAGATCTTCCTCACGCTGTCCTTTTTTCTTTGGCTTACGCGGAGGTTTCACTGCTGAAGCAATGACTTCCTCAACACATGGTTCTTCTGCTGATTCGTTATAATTAGCTTCGGCTTCATTAAAAAACGATAACTGACCGGCGATTTCATCCAGCTTTTCTGTCCGACGACCAAAACGCTGCTGATTTGCAAGACGCACCTGTTCCATAAGGTTCTCGTAATCATGCTCCAGCTTATCCAGGCGATCCTGCATCTGGTAGATCACACTATCCTTGGTTGCGTTATCCATTGTATTCAGTTCTTCAGGCGTGAATCTTTTGCACATAATCTGCCTCTTTCTGACACTTTTAATAAATGTATTATAACAGAATACCGGACAAAACGCCAATTTCTCAGTTTTGCAGTTTCGGCATTTTGCTATGCGCTCAGACTTTATATAAAGTCCTTCCAGTGGTTTGGAAATATAGAGTTTTCAAAGTTCAAATATGTGAAATCTGTGGTTTCTGACCTGTCAGACAGCTTTTCATGCACGTCATTTGCCAGTGGGTTTTATAAGCCATTTTGTGTCTGAAACAGGATTATTTTTCTACATTTTGCACAATTGTTAGTATATTTTTTGAGGATCCACGTTTTTGATCTTAGGATCCAGGGGATTTAAACCCAGCATCAGATAATTGAATTGTTCTTCCGTCAGTTCAGCAGCTTCTTCTGTTGTCCTTGGCCATGATAAGCGACCATCCTCGAACCGTTTGTAAAGAAGCAAAAATCCCGTTCCCATCCAAAGTAATCCTTTACACCGATCGGAACGTTTGCCGCAAAACAGAAAAAGAGTACCTTTTTCAAACGGATTCTGTTTATATTTATCGCCAATGATCATCGCCAGTCCGTCCACTCCCTTCCTGAGATCAACTGTTCCGCATGCCAGAACTATCCGACGGATACCTGCAGCATCTTCAAGCATGGGACACCTCCCTTAGGATTCTGGCAAGTATAGATTCCGAAATCGCATTGGTTATTTCTATTTTCATCGCTGTTGTCTGAATAACAGCAACAGTCTGGCAGTTTGAGTGCTCTGTCTTTATTGGATTTGGTTGAACACAAGGCATTTCTATAAAAGAAATCTCTGATGTTTTGGGAACCGCAGCTTCGCTGCCCTGCATCACTTCATATGTCTGCTGGCGAAATTTACGCTGCCAGTGATAGTAGCTTTGTTCTGTGATACCATTTTCACTCAGCCAGCTCTTTGCTGACTGACCTTCCGGGCGATTATGGCATGCTTCCATAATTCCCTTCCAGTACTCTGCACGCACTTTATGGGTACATTCGTCCATAGTCTTTAGTCCTCCTACTTGAAAAAATCTGTTGTTTTTTTCAAGTATGCACTAAAACTAAATTTAGTTAAAGGCGAGTGATTTGACGCTTACCCTTTTTCTTAGACCTGCTAAGTGGAAACTCTTCCCCAGTAACCAACCGTATTTTATATCGGTGGGCGTCTGGCAGAATCTCCTCTATATAAGTTACATTTACAAGATAACTGTTATTGCATCTGAAGAATGTTTTTGGACAAAGCTCCTTCTCAAAGTCTAACAGAGTACCCAGATGAAAAATCTGCTCTCCATCGTAATGAAAAATAAGTTGCCGCCTGCCAGTTTCAATGTAACGCAGTTTACGATAATACATTTTATAGATACCTTTTTGTTCAGAAAATGTCAATATCAGAACATTCGCATATTCCAATAGATAATGTTTTCATAATGC
>JAFUPY010000041.1 GCA_017472565.1 Eubacterium sp. | reverse complement strand
ATTTCGGAGCAAATACAATATGATATTCGCAGCGATATTTTGAATGTGCTGTGCTTTTTATTTCGTTCTTCATTTACAAAAAACCTCCTTGTTGTTTGTAGCAATGCGGTCGCCAAACCACTGCTATTTTACAACAAGGAGTTTTTTATATACTAAAGTTTTCATCTTCCCCCAGTAAAACTGGGGGTTTATTTCCACGCATAAATGCACCAATAAAAGAAAAAGCACTATCCGAAGATAATGCTTTTTCTTTCCGTATAATCTTGAAAATAAGTACCTCAATTCTTACGCAATATTCTTTTTGACTGAATATCCAGTCATTTGCATAAAGCAATTATTTTGCAAAATTGGTGTAAATTTGGTGTAAGTTTCATTTTGAATCCTTATTTTTGCCTGATTTCTTAGGTTTATGCAAAAATTATCTGATTCGGTTAGGGAAACCAACTTTACGCTGTACTTTGGACAGAGTTCTGTCCGCCAGACGGCTTGCCTTTTCTGCGCCATCCTTGATGATCGCATCCAGGTAATCCTTGTTTGCTTCCAGTTCTTTTACACGTTTCTGAACAGGTTCCAGATCTGCAACAACAGCTTCACCTACAGCTGTTTTGAATGCGCCGTAACCCATACCCGCAAATTCTCTTTCTGCTTCAGGAATCGTTTTGCCTGTTACCGCACAGTAAATGCTCAGCAGATTGGAAATACCAGGTTTGTCTTCACTAAAACGGATTTCGTTATCAGAGTCTGTCATGGCACGTTTCATCTTGTTCATGATCACTTTAGGATCGTCCATCAGTGTAATGATGTTATTCTGGTTTTCATCAGATTTGGACATTTTCTTTGTGGGATCCTGCAGTGCCATTACTCTGGCACCTACTTTGCCGATGTACGCTTCAGGTACTTTGAAAGTATCACCATATACGCCATTGAAACGCTGTGCCAGGTCTCTTGTCAGCTCCAGATGCTGTCTCTGGTCTTCACCAACAGGTACCAGATCTGTCTGATACAACAGAATATCTGCTGCCATCAGTGTGGGATATGTGAACAGACCAGCATTGATGTTATCTGCATGTTTTGCACATTTATCCTTAAACTGTGTCATTCTGTTCAGTTCGCCCATATATGTGTAGCAGTTCAAAATCCAGCCCAGTTCCGCATGCTGAGGAACATGAGACTGATAGTACATAATATTCTTTTCGGGTTCCAGACCTACCGCCAGATACTGCACCAGCAAATCTCTTGCCTGTTTGCGCAGTTTGACAGGGTCCTGACGCACTGTGATCGCATGCATATCTACGATACAGTACAGACAATCATATTCATCCTGCAGTTTTGTCCAGTTTTTCAATGCACCCAGATAGTTGCCCAGTGTAATAACACCAGAGGGCTGCATACCGCTGAAAATACGTTTTTTCTGTTCCATAGTATTTGTTCTCCTTCTTTTTATCTCTCTATACAGAGTTTATTTCTTTTCTTCAAAATCTACATCGATGCAGCCAGGATCTTCCGGTACGATAAATACACAAGCTACATACGCTACAACGCCAACAAAAAAATTCATCAATGTTCCCAGTGCCCAAAGCAGACGTACAATGGTAGCATCCATACCAAAATATTCTGCAATACCACCACAAACACCAGAAATCTTCACATCGTTTTTGGAACGATATAATTTTTTATTCATAGGAAAAACCTCCTTATTCCTCTATTTTATCGCCTTTCAGCATATCATTTTCGAAAAAACTAAAATATTGATTTTCCCCGATAATTATATGATCCATAACTTGTATCCCTAATGGTTCCAGCATTCCTTTTAACTGATTGGTGAGATAAATGTCGTCATAAGACGGCTTTACACTTCCATTGGGATGATTATGACACAGCAACACGCCCATTGCTTTATATCGCAAAGCCTTTTCCGCAACCATCCTTGGACTGACAGAAGCACCATTGACTGTACCTTCCGATACCTTCGATGCATGAATGATCTTCCTGCGGCCATCCAGACAAACAGCATAAAAGCACTCTCTGGGACGATACGCCAATAGTGCCTTACAGTAATCCACTGAGCGGGATATAGATGTTAACGCAGGCTTTTGCTCCATCTTCTCTCTTTCATATCTACGTACCAGTTCATGTAGCAACGAAAGAAAAACTGCACTCTTCACTCCAACACCTGATGTTTTTGCGATTTCATAGGGATCAGACTCTATCAAGTTAGAAATTGAACCGAATTCATCCAGCAAATGATGGGCAATCTCGTTGGTATCTCCTCTTGGAATCGTTCCATAGAGAAGCATCTCCAACAGTTCATGGGTAGCCAAACCATCAGCCCCCTCCTGCAGATAACGCGCCCTCATCCTATCTCGATGACCTTCATGAACCTTACTCATTCGATCACACCTTTTGTTCCATAAATGCGATCATTTCCGGCAGACCGCCGCCATAAATCACTTCCAGCAAAGCATCCAGTCTGAAAAGAGACAATTTTGCCTCACGATCTGTAATGATGCCTTCTTCCAGTGCTTCCGCAATTTCTCCCAGATCCACAACCTTAACAAAACCATCTTCATAAATAATAACGTCCGCCAGCAGATCTGTAAAAACGTAGAAGTTTTCTTCCTCATTATATGTTGTATCAATGATATCACAATAATAATATACCAGTTCATCATTTTTATTTAGGAATTTGCTGATCTTCCAGCCCTTATCCATGTAATAACAGGACACACCATGGCTGAATTTAGCCTTTGGATGAAGCACATCCCATTTTGTCACCATTACATTCTCGCCCTGATATGTAATGATATCATCCTTCAGATACACGATCTCATCAGGCATATATCTCTTTCTGTAAAGTTTTGGAACATCCATGATACCACTCTTCTCTTCTGTCCCCTTAAAAATCAACGGTTACACATTTTGTTACTTCAGAGGGTCCTTCTCTGAATGCATTCATCATGGGTACATATTTTTGGAAATGTTCGCTTGCTTTATGGGCTTCTACTGCTGCTTCATCCAGATATTTTTCTACAAAATAAAATACTCTTTCATTCTCCTGTACCAGATCATAATAAACACAACCTGGTTCTTCCCTTGTAGCCTTTACCAGTTTTTCAGCAACAGTGATAAATTCCTGTTGTTTCCCTTCCAGCAATGTACTTTTCGCAAGTAATACGATCATAGGGATCCCCTCCTTTGCATAACTTGAATCTATTATAAAGAATTATGAAGAAAAATACAACCGAAAAGATAAAACCCCCGTCACTTTCGTGGCGAGGGTGTTCGTACTAACCGTAATTTTTATAATACTATGTATGTTTTATTGTTAAAATGTTTTGTTCGAAAGATTATTTCTTTCTCCAAGCCCAGATATCTTTGCCTGCAGCTTTCATATCATGGAATTCAGCAGCTGCTGTGAACAGTGCGTCTGTAGAAGAGTTCAGACCTGTTTCGCAAGAGTCCTGAATTACACCGATGATGAAACCGATACCTACAACCTGCATTGCGATATCGTTAGAGATACCGAACAGGGAACATGCCAGAGGGATCAGCAGCAGGGAACCGCCAGCTACGCCAGAAGCACCACATGCGGAGATAGCTGCTACGAAGGACAGCAGAACTTTCATTGCCAGAGGTACTTCCATACCCAGTGTGTTTACACAAGCCAGAGTCATAACTGTGATTGTGATAGCAGCACCAGCCATGTTGATTGTAGCACCCAGAGGGATGGAGATGGAGTAGTTGTCTTCGTCCAGACCCAGTTCTTTACACAGTGTCATGTTAACAGGGATGTTAGCAGCAGAGGATCTTGTAAAGAATGCTGTAATGAAGGAATCTTTCAGACATTTCATTACCAGGGGGTAAGGATTGGATTTGATCTGTGTGAATACGATGATGGGGTTCAGGATGAATGCTACGAAAGCCATGCAGCCAACCAGAATAGCCAGTACTTTACCGTATTCTGTGAAGATACCCAGACCGGATGTGGATACTGTTGTGAATACCAGACCACAGATACCGAAAGGTGCGCAGGAAATTACGCCTCTAACTGCTGCTGTAACAGCTTCAGAGAAATCGTTCAGTGCTGCTTTTGTGGATTCGGAAGCCTGTTTCAGAGCCAGACCGAAGATTACAGCCCAGAACAGAATACCCAGGTAGTTAGCGTTTACCATGGAACCGATGGGGTTAGCTACGATGTTAGCCAGCAGGTTTGTGAATACTTCACCAACGGAGCCAGCAGCTACATAACCGTCTGTGGAAGCACCGGAACCCAGAGGCAGTGTGATGTAGATGAAGTGGCAAGCCACTACAGCTACTACAGCAGCTGCAAATGTACCGATCAGGTACAGAGCAACTACACGGCCCATTGTTTTACCGCCGCCTTCCTGACCGCAAGCCAGAGCAGCCATTACCAGGAAGAATACCAGTACGGGAGCGATTGCTTTCAGAGCGCCTACAAACAGTGTACCCAGGATACCGATTACTGTCAAATTGGGAACAGCCACACCCAGGATTGCACCGATGATCAGGCCGCAGATAATTCTTTTTACTAAGGAAATGCTATTCCATTTCTGAATAATATTCATTTTTACCTTCTCCTATTTAGTTGTAATATTTCTTATGATTGCATTGTTACGATACGGTTTGTACGAATGTGATATGAAAAGTATTACAGGTTAGCGTTTCATACTGCAACAACCAAATACTTTTTCGCACAGTTTTTTGCCTGTAGGTGTTACTGCCAGGCCGCCTTCTGCTGTTT
>JAFUPY010000040.1 GCA_017472565.1 Eubacterium sp. | reverse complement strand
TGAAAAGAGAAGAAGCAAGAAAAGTATGTTAAAGGAGAGAAAAGCAAGAAAGAACATACAAGTTGAAAAGAGAAGAAGCAAGAAAAGTATGTTAAAGGAGAGAAAAGCTAAAATAAGCATACCAAGATGGAAGCTTGCCCTCGTTTTAAGCTCGTGGAGTGTTAAAATGATAGAACTGGCCTGCTCAAAAAGTTAAAAACTGGATGTGTGAAAAATGCCACATTGGAGTTACTATAGGTGTCATAAATATGACATTACATGATATGCGCATAACATGAAGAACCCCTATGTAGTTTTGAAGTTTTAATGGGAGATGATTCATGATGAAAAAAGGAAGGATTTACTTTATTACAATCACGGCGATTTTTATCGCGCTTACCTATGTGTTTACCGCATTTATCAATGTTCGCCTGCCAATCGCAGCCAATGGAGGGCTGATCCACCTGGGCAATGTTCCGCTTTTTATCGGAGCAATTATTTTTGGCAGGAAAACAGGTGCTATTGCAGGCGGTGTTGGTATGGCGTTGTTTGATCTGCTGTCCGGTTGGACTCTCTGGGCGCCATTTACTTTCGTGATTGTGAGCCTGATGGGCTGGGTTGTTGGCAAGATGACAGAAAAAGAGTCCCATCAGCGTTATCTATGGTATGTGCTGGCTATTGTGGTGGCTTGCCTGGTCAAGGCAGGCGGCTACTATGTGGCAGAGGGCATCATCTATGGCAACTGGATTGCACCGATTTCATCGATTCCGGGTAATCTGGTACAGATATGTGTGGCAGCGATTATTGTGTTGGCAGTAGTTGGCCGTCTCAATCTGGCGGCAAAAAAGATGGGATTAAAGGATGCTTCTCAAGGAAAGTCTTCCCCAAAAGAAGTGCATGTGTAAGAAAATGGAAAGGAATTCATTCATGTATAAAATTATGACTCCTGGTCCAACCCAGGTAATGGAAAATGTGCGTCTGGCGCGAAGCCTGGAATGCACGAATCCAGATTTGGATGAAAGCTTTGTAGAATTTTATAAAGAAACCTGCGACAAGATCAGTGCTCTGCTGGATACAAAAAACGAGACGTTGATTCTCAGTGGCGAGGGCATCCTTGGGCTGGAAGCGGCTTGCGTGTCTCTGACGGAGCCGGGAGATAAAGTACTTGTGCTTGATAATGGCGTGTTTGGCAGAGGGTTTGCAGATTTTGTGACGATGTACGGCGGTGAACCAGAGCTTTACACTATGGATTATCGCAATACCATCGATGTGGATGCGTTGGCAGAATTTTTGAAAGAACATCATGATTATAAATTTGCAACTGTGGTGCATGGCGATACCCCAAGCGGTATGTTAAATGATGTGTCCCGTATCTGTCCGCTGTTAAAACAGTACGGCATTCTTACCGTGGTGGATTCTGTGTCTGCCATGTTTGGTGAGGAACTTCATGTGGATGCGGCGCAAATCGACATCCTGTGCGGTGGTTCTCAGAAAGTGGTATCCGCACCACCGGGGCTTACTTTAGTGACTGTGAGTCAGGATGCAAAAGAAGCTATGGCCGCAAGAAAAACGCCGATTCCATCCTTTTACGCCAATCTGCAGATTTTTGACGATTATTACGAACACAAGTGGTTTCCATATACCATGCCAATCAGTGATATCTACGGACTGCGGGCTGCGGTGGACAATATCGAAAATGATCCAGACTTGTTGGCTCGTCATGCTCGCATTGCCAGGGCAACCCGTGAGGCTTTTGTGGCAGCAGGCCTGGAACTGTATTTAGAAAGCGGTCATTCCAACACCGTAACCGTGTTTACGGTTCCGGAACAGACCAGTGACTTGGCGATTTTACGCACCATGCGAGAGGACTATGGCATCATGATAGCCGGCTCCTTTGACGTATTCGCCGGTAAGGTCATCCGCATCGGTCATATGGGGGCTAACGCAACCGTAGAAAATATGATAGAGACTCTGGCTGGGCTGGATGGCACCTTCGCAAAACTGGGTGTGCCATTGCAGGCGAGTTTAGAAGATGTTTTTAAGGAAAATATATAAAAAAACAGGGGCAGTTACATGATGACTGATATCTCCGTAGCAGAAGAAAATAAAAGGTAAGCTGCGCTTCTTAGCAGCGGGCTTTTCATTTTTTCTGCGGAGGGTCATTGTAACTGCCCCTTATTTTAATCTTGTTCGTAATCCATGATTCCATCTCCCAGTGCTTCAAAGAATTCTGCGCTGTCAGCTTCTGGCTGCTTGGTGATCAGGCTGACAACAATCATACAGATGGTGCTTCCGATCAGACCAAAGGTTCCGTACCAGAGACCGCCCACGTTCCATACAAAGTAGGTCATGAGCACCAGCACGGTACCGACTACAGAGGCCACAATCGCAGCCTGTTTGGTTGCTTTCTTCCAGTAGAGACCGATGACCAGCACGGCAAACAGTGGCGTCACGATAGCGATGGCAAACATGATCAGTGTAAAGATCAGATCCGGTGGATCCAATGCCATGATGATACTTGCCACACCGATAATGGCGATGACTGCCCGTGTTGCAATCAGCTTCTGGTTTTCTTTCAACTTTAACTTGAAGGTGTTTACCAGAATATCCTGTGTCAGGATCGTTCCGGAAACCAGCAGGAAGGAGTCTGCAGTGGTAACACCAACGGCAACTGCACCGATGAAAAATCCAACCATCAGCACCACTCCAAGGATTGGATGGATGCCATGGATGATATTCTGAATCAGGTATGGAATGATGTACTCTGTCTCCGCAGTGCCAAGTCCAGGCAGCAGTGCAATGGCGATCAGACCAATCAGCATACAACTGCTCCATACGATGACCTGTAAAATCGGTGTCATGAACATCAGTCTGCGCTGCGTTTTTGGTGACGCACCGGAAAAACCAGAGCGGACAAATACATGTGGAAGCATGATGGTCCAGCCAATCATACAGCTTAGTGGATAGCCCAGTCTTGCGCTGTATGGCACCCAGGCATCCGGTCCCGGATAGGAGAACCAGTCATTGGTATTTTCCCACACACTGGATACCGCTGCTGGCAGAGAACCATGAAATCCAATGCCCAGACAAACCAGCACAATGGCAACAAGAATACCGATATAAACCAATCCCTGCACGGTGTCGGTCATAACAATGGACTTCATGCCGCCGATCATAACGTATCCAACAATAACGATACCGATGATGATCAGAATGCTCTTATAGTTAATGGCGCCTCCGGATACAATGGTAGCCGCCTGCGAGATTGCAATCAGAACGGAAGTTACATATGGGAAGGAGGACGCCAGGAAAATCAACGCCAAAATCACACGAAGTACAGGGCTTCGGAAGCGGTCATAAAAAAGATCCGCCGGGGTGGTGTATTTACGCCTGCTGTTGACGATCCACACTTTGTTCATTACAAAGTGAACAATGATCGGGAACATACAGATATAACTCAATTCACTTGCCCAATAGCCAAAACCGCCGCGATAGTAAGCACCAGGGCCTGCGAAAAACACCCAGGTACTCATCAGAGAGGCAATATAGGTCATAACCAGAAATGGCCAGCGGATGGTACCGCCCCCAGTGGCAAATTCCTGTGCGTTGGTGTCTTTGTGATGCTGAATCCGTTTGCCCACGGCTGCTACAACAATAAGGAAGATAATGTAGCAGACAAAGGCAATCCAAACAATATTTCTGCTTAACATGACAGGTCCTCCTTATTCATATTGGTATCAACCGTTGTTTCCCTTACGTCAGAAACCGTGTTGTTTGCTTTGTTTTTTCTTTTGCCGCGGCAGATTTTGAAAAATCCAACGTAAATGGCAATCCAAAGTGGAATGATGGTGATTACCATATGTAAGATGGCTGCCTTTGGCATATAGTATTTTGGAAAGAACGGCAGGTTGTAGAGTATGTAAAAGATGACAACCACCCCAATCCATATTTTTTCTGCTTTTGTTAGTTTCATGTAAACCTCCTGCTTTTCAAACGTGTTCTGTTGAGATACAACAGGTTGAAAAGTTGTTAAATAAAAATAGCAACGTTTACGTTGATTGACAGGTGACAAGACACCTGACAAAACCATATTATAGTCTTTTTTTGGAAAAAAGCAAGGGGAAAATACGAAAAAAACCTTACTGTTTAAAGGATAAGCAGTAAGGTTTCTTATCTATAGAATAAAAGGGGGTTGGGGAATGTTAAATCCCAAGGGTTGTGGATTTCGCAAGAATTTCTTCACATTCTTCACACATCTTGCGAACAAGGGTATCTACGTTGGAGATTTTATGGATTAAGGCAACCGTAGCACCACACATGATGGAGCCGTTGATCTGGGTATCGCCTGTCTGCGCAGCAATTCTTCCTGAGCCGGCAGCTTCTTTTTTGAACAGTTCGGCTGCAACGGAACGAACGTTGTTGGCTTCGATTGCATCCAGTCTGAGCGCTTTTTGATTTTTCACCTGCCAGCTTGCTTCACCAGTACAATCACCAAGATATACTGCATCAATATCTTTCGCAGCAACGATACCTGTTTTGTAGTTCTCGTGAACCGGACTCTCTTCTGTTGCGATAAATGCAGTACCCATTTCGATACCTTCTGCACCCATCATTACATATCCAGCCATCTGTTTAGGTGTGGCAATACCGCCAGAAACCATGATAGGTGTATTTTTTACGTGTTCTAATACTTCTGTAAGCAGAATACCTGCTGCGATTTTACTTTTATGGCCGCCGCCTTCTAAACCTTTGCAGATAATAACATCTGCGCCACACTGCTCTGCAACAATCGCATCTTCCAGGCAGTTGATTTTAGCAAGAATCTTGGAACCGCCTGCTTTGAAGATATCATAATATTTCTTTGTGAAATCGGGCGTTAAGATGTTTAATGTGTCGATGTAAATAACTGGAATATTAGCCTTGGAAAGCTTTTCTGCTTTTTCTTCTAACATTGGGCCGGCATCCAAAAATACGTTTACACCAAATGGTTTGTCGGTCATTGCTCTTATTTTTTCAATATTTTCCAGTGCAATGTCTGCCGGCATAGGTCCACTTCCCAATACACCAAGGCCGCCCGCATTTGATACAGCGGCAACTAATTCAGGCATGGAGTTCCATGCCATGGCACCTTGAACAATTGGGTATTTGATATTTAATGCTTTACAAACGCGATTTGTCATACTCTTCCTCCTTGCGCTAAAACGAAATGATTTTTGCTGGATTCATATTAGCATCCCGAATGAAAAAGCGGAAATTCCAATTTTTTATTTTGGTTATTCCAAAAAATTTTATTTTTAATGATCTTCACTGACGATTCCATCGATGATTGACAAAACGGAGGATAAACATGGATTTTGATTTTTGTTTTTCCATGCAGTTACAACGCTGATGTTCATCGTGCTGGAAGTATCGTTTGCATCTAATATAATTGGTCGGCACGTGACATCCTGAGGAATGGAAACACTGAATTTTTCAGGCATAATCGCCATTCCCAGGTTGCAGTTCACCATCAGAAGCATATTGCTGATTGTTCTTGCAACATGTTTGATTCGTGGTAAAAGGCCATGATCTGACATGACTTCTGAAATAATGGAATTGGACGTGGACGGAGAATTAGTGGCAGGGAGGATTCGACCGGCAACGAGCAGATCCTGCGTGCGCAATTCTTCTATAGAGACGAAATCTTTTTGCGAATAGGGGTGTTGATTGCTCATAAACACGCAGATCTTATCATGAAAAATATGTTTGTGATCCAGGTGTTCATTGGAGCGCAGCGCAAAAGTGTCTACAAAAACAATGTCAATCTCGTCTATATTAACTAAATGGATGATTTCTTCCTGGGTTCCATCATACAAACGAATATTAACATCTGGATAGAATAGTTTCATACGTTTAATTAATTCCGGAAGAATACCGCCGGCCATTGCACTGGAAAAACCGATTCGCACAGTTCCAGACATGCCTTTGGCAATATCGACAGAAGCTTCTATGCCAGAATTGTAAAGCTGAATAATCTGGCGAAAACAATTGCACAAGTTGATGCCTGCATCCGTCATGGAAACATTTCTTTTGGTGCGAACAATCAGAGGCGCTCCAACTTCTTCTTCGATGTTGCCGATGATTTTGCTCAACGCCGGCTGTGTCATATTAAGGACTTCAGCAGCTCTGGTGAAATTTAGTAATTCCGATAAAGTTAAAAAACAACTCATTTGATAAATTGTCATTTGTAAAACCCCCCTTATATATTCTTTTTCTCAAAATAACAAAATTCAAAGCGGATTTCAATTACATGTGTGGAAATCAAAAATAACAAAATGAAATAACTGAAATAAAAAAGAGTTATTTCACTTTTGAAAAAGCCTTTGCTATCATCGAGACAACAAAAAAAGGCCTTTTTAGTTAGATTGATTTTCGAAAGGAGAACGAGAAATGAGTGACAACACCGGAAACAAGGTTGCGTTTTCACCAAGAAGAAAATGGGTTGTGCTGGCTTCTACATTACCAGCGCGTTTTGTAATTAATGGTTTGGCATGGGCGAGTTTTACACTATTGCTGAGTTCTATCTGTACGGAAATGGGATGGTCTGATGCGCAGAGAACAATGGTATCTAGTGCATACATGATTGGTCAGGTAATTGCCATGATTTCCATTGGTTTCTTATTAGACAAACTTAGTGTTAAGAAATTATTTGCATTTGGTATTATCATGCTGGCGGCCGTATCTGTATTAATGCGAGGCTGTGCAGTAAGTTTCCCAATGTTCTACTTCTCAGTAGTATTGTACGGATTCCCGTATGGTGCGATATTGCTATCAACAGTTAAGCTGTGGGCGATGTGGTTCCCGAAAGATTCCATGGCAGTTGCAAATGGCTGTAATACAGCATTTGGTACATTAGGTCAGTTTGCTATTAACTTTGCTTCTACACCTATTTTGTTATTCACAGGTGGATGGAGAGGTTTATGGATCGGCTGTTCTATCATTCTGTTTGCTACATTTATTGTTTTCTGGTTCGCATGTCCTGAAAGAGGTCAGATGGATGCGGAAGTTAAACCGGAATATGATAAATCAGAGTTTACATTTGTTAAGAACTTCCTTGCTTTAATTAAAGTTCCACGAATCTGGACTTTATGGGTCGCAGATGCAATGCAGAATGCAACCATCATGACATGTTCCATGTATGCAGCAATTGTTCTTCAGTCTGACATGAACTGGGGCTTAGACAGAGCTGGAGCAGGTCATATTACAATGTTCACAAATATAGGTTCTTTAGTCGGTTATTTCTGTTTACAGCCAATCATCAGAAAGGTTGTACGAAAGAGGGGCTACAATGCAATGCCAATCTTTGCATTTACAATCGGTATCGTAGCATGTCTGTGCTTTGCATTCGGTTATAACAGCTACGACGTATTAATCGCTCGTGCATGTTGTGTAATCGGTGGTATCGGTATGAGTGCAATGATCATTGCTCCACGTACCTTGCAGATTCAGCAGCCAGAAGTTGCAGGTCCTCGCGCAGGTACTGTAAATGGTATCGGAGGTATCTTCGGTCGTTTATTAGGTATCCTGATTTCCACAATTGCAGGTATAATTGTAGCTCACTTTGCAGGAACCGCAGCAGTTATGTATCTTCTGTATGCAATCATGGCGTTAAACCCAATCTTCTTACTGATTTACTTCTTTATCCGTAAACGTGACGAGAAGCTTGGAAGAGTAAAAAATGACAAACCAGTTGTCTCCTAAATAAGACATTGTATTGTAAGGAGGTATATATTTGAATACGATTATTGTTAATCCAGCACTGTGTACAGGTTGTGGCGCATGTTACAGAGCCTGTTTCGTAGACGTAATTCGCTGGAATAAAGAGAAAAGAAAACCAGAGTTTCCTTACATTAAGGATTGTGTTCAGTGTGGACATTGTGAAATCTATTGTTTGACAAAAGCATTGAAACTGATTCCAGATTATGATTCTTTTATGTTTCCAAGGGAAGTGATTACAACTAACATTCGATAAGGAGAAAGCAAGATGAAAAGAAATGATATTACTTGCGATGTGGTAGTTGTTGGTGGCGGTCTGGCAGGTATTATGGCTGCCTTAGCTGTGAAAAAAGAAAACCCTGAACTAAACACAATCGTAGTTGATAAGTATTTTGCTGCGAGAGGTGGTAAAGCCACACGAGGCGGCGGTGTATTTGATGTCCTGTCCGATGAAGTGGATATTGAAGAGTTCTTATCTTTTGATATTGAAAAAATTGGTGACTATTTGAATGAACAGGTGGCACAGCGAAAGTACATCAATGCATTAAATGACAACGTAGAGTTAATGGAGCAGTACACGGGGAAAATCTGGGTGCGAAATGAAGATGGAAGTCTATATACAAAACATCCAAAGGTAAACTTTGTACATCCATGGAGATCTGCATCTGTTGAGATGACATACATGGTGGAATTAAAAAATGCGGCATTGAGAAATCGTGTTAAATTCATTGATCGTGTAGGTATCGTAGACTTTTTAGTAACTGACGGAGTAATTTCCGGTGCATTAGGATATGGCATTGAAGATGGACAAGAATATGTTTTCAATGCAAAGGCAGTCATTGTTTGTAATGGTGACCAGAACTATCGTTGTATGCCAATGTGGGCGTGTACAAGAGGCGAAGGTTTAGCGGCTGCATGGCGTGCAGGAGCAGAGATGACCAACTGTGAGTTTTCAACATTCTTCCAGTGGAGTAACACAGGTTTCTTTGCACCAGTTGCCCGTTCTGAGGACTGGATCTTTAATAATGAAGGCGAGAATATTGGGACTATGCACAGAACACCGGAAGATGCAGATATTGATGCAAAGACGGTAGCAGAATGGTACAAACAGATGAAGGCGGGCAAAGGTCCAATGCATTATATCAATCCATCCAAAAATATCAGAATTGCACCTGTATCGCCTCCTGGTACAAGACCACTGGCCGACCAGTTGAGAGGTATTACAGCATTTAACAATGCAACACATATGTCAACAGATGAGTTATTACCAATTCTGATTGGTGAGCAGTCTTGTTTGAAGGTAGATATTGATATGAAAACGAACATTCCAGGTCTTTTTGCAGCTGGGGATGCATGCTACAGCGGCAGCCGTGTTATGGGGGCTGTATGTTGCCCACCTGGTCGTGTGAGAGGTAGCGGACTTCCATTTGCAGAGTATTCTGGTAATGTAGCTGGTATCAGCGCAGCCGCATACATTTCTGAAGGCGTAGATCTTAAAGGCGTAAACGAAGCAGAGGTTTCCAAGTATAGAAACCGCACACTGGCACCGATGACACGTGCAGGTGGTGTGGATCCTGATGAAATCGTACTTGATATTCAGAGAGTAATGGCATCCCTTGGATATACCTTATACTGTGAAGAAGGCAGATTGAAAGAAGGCCTTGGAATTATCAAAGGCATTGAGAAACGATTAGAAGTTATGTATGCAACAGATATGCACGATTTGTTCAAATGTAACGAAGCCCGTGCGATGGTTTCCTGTGCAAAAATGTTCTTTACAGCAGCATTGGAAAGAAAAGAAACACGTGGTTGGTTTCAGCGTGAAGATTATCCAGAACGTGATGATGAAAACTTCCTGAAATGGATTGTTTTAAAACGTGCAGAGGATAGCGAAGAACCTGTTGTTTCCTTTGAAAGAATTCCAATCGAAACATACCCATATAAACCAGAAGGTCTTAAGGAGGTGAAATAATTGATACGTGAATTAAAGGATTATGAAAAAACGTTGCCAATTATTAAATTCGGAGATTTTCCGGTTGTAAAAGCAGATGAGAGAGTAGCTCCATTAGATCCTGCAAAAGCAATTTACCCAGAAGACATTAATATTATTCTTGATGAAACAAAAGTTCCTGATATAAGTGGATATTGTATGTTGGACAACGGTGCTTCTTACGTTTCTGTAAAAACAGCACTTCCTGGTGTAACAAAAGAGATGCTTCAGTGGATGGTGGCATGGCAGGGATTAGAGCCAGCGAATTATATGGTACTCAATCCGGAAACACATCACTCTGCTGCAATCAGCGATATTGATAGAGACAAAATCAATCGAAAGTTCCTGTCAATTGAACAGAAGTGTCAGGGAATCTATGTATATCAGATCAATAAAATTAATAATGAATTGGAAGGAACAATCGTTTCCTATCTCAGTCCTGCAGATCAGGGATTTGACCCTGATGTATATGTTGCGTCCGGAGCACTTACCATCGGTGGTGCAGTTCTTCGTCAGGCGCATGAGGAAAAGGATCCACAGAAAAAATCTATTAACATTATGATTTCTGTAGTCAGAGATGCAGAAGATGGCGTAGACGTACATACCCACCTTTGGGGCGGTTACAAAATCTTAAGACGCGAATCCAAACGATTTGACGTTAACGGTATACAGCCTACGGAAGAATATACAGAAATGTTAGCAAACTATATTGCTGATGAATGGGCGCAGATTGGTAATATTTTGCCAAAACTTTACGTTGAAGTACAGACTGCTTTATAGTTGATACAAAATGGCTGGGAACATGAACACAAAATGTTTCCAGCCATCTTGTGATTAAATCATTTAAGGAGACATTATTAATGGGAAAAATTCATATTGATGAACTGCCTCTGTTTTCTACATTAGCTGTTCTGACTGTTGGAAGTGCAAGTGTAGAATTGATTTCTAAAAGTTCCAAAACAAAAGAAGCTTTTTCTCAGAAAAGAGTATTGGAGAATATTGTTAAAAAAGCAAAGGGAAGATTTATTGTTCCCGTTTCATTTTTCGCAGATATCATGCGCGCATATGTGCGAAGCAGTCAGAATGGAATCATTATTGAACGAACTGGCTATCATATCCAGCAGTCTTTGATAAAAAATGAAAATAATTACGTGGATGCACTTTCAATTATAGAAAAAATGGATGTAACACATGCCGTTGAAGATGATACATTGTACGTTGCTGTGGAAGCCAGAAGAGTTGGGCTCAGAGATTTGATGGAGAGCGAATTGGAACTGCCATATGCAAAGTATTACACTGAATATTGGGACACCCCTTTTGTGGAACGGGCTGATATAAAGGCATGGGCACAAAAAGGACATTTGTATCAGTTGTCTACAATGGCGGATCCAGATACATTGCTTCATATTAAAGATACCAGAAAACTGCTGGACAGAAGTTTCAGGGAAAAGCAATGGAAGGAAGGCTGGACACTATTTGAAGATGGTTCCGGTGTGACCTGTGTAAAGACGGAATTCCCAGGCGTTACCAGCAAGATGTTCCAGTGGTGGTTTGTATGGCATGTGGAAGAAGATATCAGGTATATGTTGTGGTTCCCACCTGCCCATTATGGTATTTCACCATCTCTGGAACTGGAGGAAAAATTGAAGGACAGCCAGTTGAACATATTTGAAAAAACCCATGGTGAAGATGTGGTGCATCTTGTGTATGAATCTACACAGATTGATGCAATGAGCTGCGCGGCAGCAAGACCGATTGAGTGGCACAGTATTTCTTTCCAAAATCCCCAAATGAGGGGTTTCAAAGAGGAAGATCTGACATGGATGGAGGAAAACCACTGTGTGGCAATATGTGGCGGAACGAGAATGCTTCATTTCTTTGCTGAGAATGAAGATGGCACAGGTGGAACCTTATATACACATTTTTGGTTCGGCATGGAGCAGGATGCGGATGGCACGTATCATCCAATCAAAGGAGCGCGAGATGAAAGCATTGTGCAGCCGATTTTGAACATTTCTCAGCATGCAGTAAAAGAGTTTGCCCAGTTGGCACATGTGCTGCCAAGGATTTATGCGGAAGAAGGCGAAAAGTCAGCAGAGTAAAAAGGAGGATTTCCTTTGAAGGCGAAAAGAAGGTTTGAAAATGAAAAGTATTATATGAAAAACATGGAATTTTTGGGGTTCCATGATTTGGATGGGTGCAGGATTTTTCAGATGGCTATGCATTCCTTTGGAGAGAGATACTATTTATATTGCGCAGGAAGAGGAAATCCTGTTTGCCCGATTTTAGATGTGACGGATCCACAGAATCCTGTTCTTGTAAACAAGCTTGTTGTTTCAGATAATCCGAAACAGAAGGTGGGGAAAATACAGGCTGCAGATGGATTGCTGATTACCGCTTTATCCTGTGGGGCAAGCGCATCGGCGACCGCAGGGGCGTATCGTCAGGAAAACTGTGGAGATGGGCAGAACGGAATTGCAATTTATGATATAGCAGCCGATCCGGTACATCCGCAACTGTTAGGGGTCTGGGACAATGGCATTATCGGAGCGAATGGTGTGCATCGTTTCTGTTACAATGGCGGGAGATATGTGCATTTGTCATCGGATTGCGTGGGATTCGAGGGGATGATATATAGAATTTTGGATATCATCGATCCGGCGAAACCGGTGGAAGTGGGCCGATGGTGGCTGCCGGAACAGTTTGTTGATGGCTATTCCAATAGAGATTTTGATCCACAGGCACCACACAATCCAGAATATATGAAAAAAGGCTGGCTCCACGGCCCACCTTTTGTTGTGAAAGACAAGGTCTATTGTGGATACGCAGGAGAGGGACTGGTAATTCTTAATATACAGGATATCACCCGCCCGCGAAAATTAGGGCAGTTAAGATTTCAACCGTTGTTTTCCAGTTACAACGCAGGAGCAAAGACCCACACCGCACTTCCGTTGCCAGGAAGAGAGTATGTGGTAGTGACCAATGAAGGTGAGCGATTTGCCTGGTTCACAAAAGAGAAGTTAAAAGGAAGACCACAGGCACTGAATAATTTGCATATGGTGGATGTCAGTAATCCTCAAGACCCGGTGTTGATTGCAGAATTTCCTTATCCAGAAGTGCCGGAGGATTTTCCGTTTCCGAATTTCAATGATATGGGATTGGGCTGTCAGGGACCATTTGGACCACACAACATTCATGAACCGATGTCCAACAAGCCGTGGCTGGAACAACGGAGCGACCGGGTATATTGCTGTTATTTCCATGCGGGAATGCGAGTTTATGATGTGTCTGATCCTTATTATATCAAGGAAATCGCATACTTTATTCCGCCAGATCCGAAAGAGCATATTATAAAAACAAATGTGGGACCTTGCATCGCAACGACAGAAGATTGTGTTGTAGACAATAGAGGAAACATTTTTTTAGACACTTACCAGGACGGCTTGTATGTTGTCAGGGTCAAAGAAAAGGATTAGTTATGGCAGATATAAAATAAGGGAATTGGACAACAAATTCGTGTATGATAAGATTTTATCATGAACTACAAGGATGTACGATATGAAAATTAAGAGAAAAATAATAGCTATTTTATTGAGCGTTGTTCTTTCTATTACAATGTGTTCTTGTGCAGGAATTCATGACGAGACATCTCAAAAAGCAGAATATACATTGACGGTTGCGGTGGCAATTGCTGAAAACACTCCATCGGGGGAGGCGTTGTTGGCAATTAAAGATGAGTTGGAACGCAGAAGCAATGGAAAAGTTACACTGGATATTTTTTGGGAAAGTACATTAGGTGGAGCAACAGAGATTTCAGAAAATATAAAATTGGGAACTGTGGATATGGGGCTGCTGTCATCTGCAGTTATTGCAAATTACGCTCCGACCATTGATGTGCTATCGCTGCCGTTTATGATTTCCAGCAGGGATCAGATGAAGGTGATCTACGAATTGTATTTTGATGATATAACGGCCGATATCAGGGAGTCTTTGGGTGTGCCGCTGGGTATCTGGGAATTCGGATACAGACATCTGTGTACAAAAGATGTGGAAGTGACCAGTGTAGAGGATTGTAAAGGACTGACGATTCGAGTTATGGACGGGCAGATGTATAGCGATACGTTTAATGCTTTAGGCTGCATTCCTTCAAATATTGCGCACAGTGAGTTAGTGCCAGCGCTTCAGCAGGGAACTGTAGATGGCGCAGAAGAACCAATGGCCATGGTGTGCAACCAGCAGCAGTACACATTTTGTGATTATGTAGCAATGATTGGATACAACTACAGTGTAGGTTGTCCGATCATGAGCACTTCTACCTACAACAATTTGCCGGATGATGTGCGAACTTTGGTAGAAGAAGTGTTTTACGAATATCGTTATTACACGATAGATCTTGGACAGAAATATGAAGATGAGTACATCGAAATCTGCCAGGAAGGTGGAATGACCATCAATTACATTTCTGATGAAGAAATGAAACGTTTCCAGGAGGCGGTTGAGCCTGTTTGGGAGAAGTATTCAGAACGTATGGGAGAAGACTTGGTGCAGAAGATTGCGAATGCATCAAAGTAATTTTGGGAGGTTGTTTTGAAAAGAACCTATTTTGAGATCGCGGAACGAGTATGGAAAACACTGGCACACATATTGGCGTTTATGCTTATGGCACTGATCGTGATTGTTTTCTGGCAAATCTTTTGCAGATATGTTATCAAGGCAAGCAATGGCTGGACACAGGAAATATCCACGTTGGTGTTTATTTGGGCGACCTATCTGGGGGCAGCTCTGGCTATTCGCAGTGGAGCACAGATTTCTGTACGAGTGATTGTTAATAAATTTAAAGGACCATTGCATGAGATTATTGAATTGATTGCAGCAATTATATGCGAAGTATTTTACTTTGTATTTTCAATCGCCGGAATACTGGCAATGTATATTTTTGTTGGCGTTGGAACACCTGCATTACGTATGTCCATGGCCATTCCGTACAGTGCCATTGCGGTTTCGGGAATTATTATGATTTTCTTTGGTATCGATGAGATCATCAAACCTGTTAAGAAAATCATGAATAATAGAAAAAGCAAGGAGGTATAGTATGGGGGTATCAATGACATTGGTAATGATAATTACCTTCTTGATTTTAATTTTAATATCTGTGCCTATCGGATGGGCGCTGGGAATATCAGCCATTGTTGCTTTCCTTGTGACAGGGCATCATATCAACATTGCGTTTATCGCCTGTCGATTATATAACGCGTCGAACTCATTCATTTTAATGTCGCTGCCATTTTTCATACTGGCAGGAAATATCATGAGCCGGGGCGGATTGTCCCGAAGGCTGATTGCTTTTTGTAAAACTTTACTTGGGCCAGTGAACGGTGGATTGGGAATCGTATCCATATGGGCTGCGTTTTTCTTCTCTGCAATTTCCGGATCCAATGCTGCTACTACAGCGGCAGTTGGCGGCATGATGATTCCAGAACTTGAAAAACAAGGATATCCAAGGGAATTGTCTGCAGCAACAGTAGCTGCAGCAGGAACCACAGGTATGGTCATCCCTCCAAGTTCTGCCATGGTAGTTTATGCAGCGGCAGCAGGTGTATCTTTGCCAGCTCTGTTCATGGGTGGAATTATTCCAGGTATCATGATGAGTGTTTCCATGATGATTGTCATTTTTGTTATTTCCAAAAAGATGCGAATCCGTGGCGTTGCCCGCGGCGACAGAAAAACAATCATCAAAAGTTTGCTTGATGCCATTGGTGCAGCAATAATGCCAATCATTATTCTTGGCGGTATTTACACAGGCATTTTTACAGCGACAGAGTCTGCCGTTATTGCATGTATCTACGCAATCATTATGACGGTATTTGTTTACAGAGAAATCACATTTAAGGATCTTCCAAAAATCTTTTGGGAGTCCGCAATTACTTCTGCAGTTGGAATGGTTGTTATTACATGTGCATCTATGTTTGCATATGTGTTGACGATTGAACATATTCCACAGACGTTGTGTGATATTTTGCTGATGGTTACAGATAGACCATTGCCAACTCTGTTGATGATAAACGTGATTCTGCTTCTGGCGGGATGCGTAATGACCCCAAACAGTGCCATAATTATTCTTGTTCCAATTCTGGTGCCTCTCTGTACACAAATTGGGATCAACCCAGTGGCGCTTGGAATCATAATGATTGTAAACCTTTCAATTGGTGCAATTACCCCGCCAGTAGGAGGAGATGTATTTGTTTCTGCATCTATCTCCAAAATTCCGGTAGAAAGAATATATGTAAAAATTGTGCCGTTTTTTTTAATCCTGTTAGTAGATCTGGTTGTTTTAACAGCATGTAACAACATTTGCCTGTTTTTACCAAATATGCTGGGATTGTTGTAAAAGTGTTCGTAACAATACCGTAGGGAATCGGGGGCAAGTGAAGTTTGCCGGGATATGTTTACATATCATTTCCTGCCCTCCGATTACTTCTACAAGATTGATGTATGATAGAAAGAAGTTAAAAAATGAAAACAAAATATAAAGGCGTTATTTGTGTTGTGAACTGCATCCCGTCAAGTAGACAATCAAAAAAATAAAAATTTATTTCTGCCACCGGCGTAAAAGCTGGTGGCAGTTTTTATGCTGCCAACATGTATTGTTTATGTTTTTCTAGCGGAGTTAATACCCCAAGATTTCT
>JAFUPY010000039.1 GCA_017472565.1 Eubacterium sp. | reverse complement strand
TCGATCTGCTTCCCCAAGATCCGGTGAAAAAGAATATCTTCTGGTGGATGGCTACAACATCATTTTTGCATGGCAAGATCTGCGGGAGCTGGCAGAGGAAAATATTGAGGCTGCCAGAAATAAGCTGATGGATATTCTCTGTAACTATCAGGGCTACAAGGGCATGACGCTGATTCTTGTTTACGATGCCTACAAGGTAAAGGGCAATCCGGGAGAGATTTTCCAATACCATAATATCCACGTGGTCTATACTAAGGAAGCAGAGACCGCAGATATGTATATTGAAAAAACAGTCCATGAGATTGGGAAAAAATATAACGTGACCGTTGCAACTTCCGATAGCATGGAACAGATAATCATTATGGGAGCAGGCGCCAAACGAATGTCAGCCAACGGCTTATTGGAAGAGATTACTCTCATGCAGGAAGAAATCCGACAGGAACATTTAAATAAGCCGATCGAAAAACAGGGCAATTATCTTTTTGATTCTGTGGACGATGCGTTGGCAGAACTGATGGAAGATGTTCGGCTGGGGAAAAAAGATTTATTATAAATATGCCTCTGCCAGTGCGTATGGTGAGCAGAAGGGAAATAAAATCCTAAAAATAAAAGGTAGTGATTTGGATGTTGTATTCCAATCACTACCTTTTTTTATAGGAAAATATTTCATACAAATGGCTGCCCATTATGCCGCAGGCGTTACCGCTTGACGGTTGTTTTGATGGTTTCCATTGTTGTCTGGATTGTCGGTATCAGGCGTTCCTGTGCTGCTGCCGTTGCCATTGCTGCCAGTATTTCCACCGCCGCCGATGTCTCCGTCAATGGTGTTATCGTCATTGTCGATGCTTCCATCAATGGTAGTATCACCGCCGGAAGGATTGCCTGGAATATTGCCATCGATGGTGGTATTGTCGTTGCCCGGTGTAGTGGTACCCGGTGTGTTGGTGCCAGGTGTGGTGGCTCCTGGTGTAGTCGTACCAGGTGTGGTGCTTCCAGGGGTAGTAGTTCCTGGTGTTGTACCGTCGCCAGTTGTGCCTTCACCCGTTGTACCATCCGGATTTTCTCCCTCTGGAAGTTCTTCTTCTGCCTCTGTTCCGGATGGGTCAGCACTGCTGTTTGCATAGCTTAG
Organism: Eubacterium sp.; assembly: GCA_017472565.1. Classification (GTDB taxonomy): domain Bacteria; phylum Bacillota; class Clostridia; order Lachnospirales; family Lachnospiraceae; genus Brotonthovivens. The sequence continues at coordinate 14,488 of JAFUPY010000039.1, read as the reverse complement.
CTCGGATGGAACATCCAGGTCAAAGGATGCGGATGGAAGTCCGTCAATCATGGATAACATGGCACTTTTCCAGATGCGGGCAGGATAATTGCCGCCGGAAAGTCCATTTACAGGGCTGTTGTTGTCGCTGCCCACCCAAACTGCAATGGAGTAGTATGGGGTTGAACCACAGAACCAACCATCCCGGTTGTCATTTGTGGTACCTGTTTTGCCCATGGCTTCTGTGCTGGAAGCGCCAGACCAGTTCAGACTTCTTGCCGTACCGCGGGTGAGAACGCCTTTTAAGATGTCCACCATCTGATCCGCTGCATCATCGTCATAAACTTGCTTACTGTCTGTGGTTTCATATATTTCTTCGCCGTCCCCGTTCAGAATCGAAATCAGACAATCCGGACGGTCAAAGGTTCCGTGATTTGCCAATGTGCGGTATGCACTGGCCATCTCTGTTGTTGTGGCTCCGTGGGTGAGTCCGCCAAGGGCAGCGCTTAAGTTGTAATCGGAAGGAACGATTTTATCAAATTCCATTTCCTGAAGATAGTGCAATCCATTTGTAATGCCGATTTGACTTGCCAGCCAGTAAACAGCACCGTTTTTACTCTGTTCTACTGCATAGCGGAGGGTCATTTCTTCGCCTTCCATTTTCAGGATTTCAGACGCGCTTTTTCCCTTGGCTGCAGTCTGGCTTACATTGACCAGCATGGAATTGGCAGTATACCCTTCTTCCAGCGCTGGCGCATAGACAACCAGTGGCTTAATAGAACTACCAGGCTGCTGGTAGGACTGGAATACACGGTTTAAGGAGTAGGTATTTGTAATGGAGTCCTGAGAGCGTCCACCGATGCCGGCTACAATTTTTCCGGTTTCATTGTCAATAACCGTCATAGCACCCTGCAGGTTGTAAACTCCATTTTCGGCAGTATCGGTATTCCAGGACAGCGCTTCGTCCATAATGGCCTGCAGTTCGTCCATGGCGTCCAGATTAATAGAGGTATAGATCTGGTATCCGCCGGTCTCCAGATTGTGTCGCGCCTGCTCATAGGCAGTTTTGTAGGCTTCTTGATAGGCTTCATAGTCTGCGTCGGAATCAAATACATACTGGAAGGTAAATTCATATTTGTATTCCATCAGATATTCTGCTGCATATCGAATCGCCAGAGTGGTTGCGTAGTTGTGGAATTCAGACTTGCTTTCTTCCTCTGGAACAATAGCGATTTCCTCTGCAATGGCCGCATCACATTCTGTCTGTGAGATAAATTCGCATTCCACCATATCGCCTAAAATCTTGTCTCTGCGTTCAATAGCATTCTCCGGATTGTCAAATGGGTCATAGTATTCCGGCCGGTTTGGGATGGAACACAGGTAGGCCGCCTCGGAAAGTGTCAGCGCAGATGCCGGCTTGCCAAGATAGGTCTGGCTGGCATCTTCAATACCATAAATCGCGTTGGCAAAGCAGCAGTTGTTACAGTAAAACTCGATAATCTGCTCTTTTTTATATTTTTTAGTCATTTCCTGGGCAATGAAGATTTCCTTTACTTTACGCTCCAGAGATTTTTCATTTGTCAGGAAGATGTCACGTGCCACCTGCTGGGTGATAGTACTTGCGCCGTGTGCCGTCTCACCGCCGGACTTGATATACGTAAGTACAACACGGATGATACCCTTGGTATCGATACCAGAGTTTTCCCAGAAGGTTCTGTCTTCCACAGCAACGAAGGCGTTGATAACATTCTTTGGAATCTCATCAAAGGTGAGATAGGTACTTTCTTCGTCCTGATACAGCTTGGCAATTTCCTGTTCATCATCACTGTAGATGATGGATGCTTTGTTTGGGCGGAAATCATCCGCTGTACTGTTGGCAACCAGTTCTACCGCTTCCTGCTTGAACTGCATGATGGTTTTTGGATTGATGCCATATTTTGCAGACAGCAGACCAAGGCCACCAAGGATAATGGCACAAAGTGCGATGATAATAATCAATATCACGATTTTCAGTTTGCGGTGTTTGCCACGTTTTCTACGTTTCTTTTGTGGCTGTTTGGTATATTTCTTTTTGCTCATATCTTTTTCCTCTTTTTCTAAAACAATGTCCTGTAATAGACAACTGTCTGGAATCTGAAATCAGACATTTCAAGTATTCACTCTGACATAATAGCACCATTCTGTGAAAAGGGGCTGAAGATTTTATAAAGATTCCCTTAAATTTCCGTTACAAACGCGGTTTTTGTTTGCAATCCAGCAAAAAATCATTAAGATTTTATGAAAATGGTTTACTTTTTCAATAAATTGGAATAAATTAGTTAGGGTGCGCCTGCAGTCGATTCGAGTTGTGATACATAAGACTGCGCGCCCTGTAATAGATATGATATTGATAGTGTAGATATGCCGTATTAAAGGGAGATAAAAATGGAATCAATTCAGATTTTAGAACTTTTTAAAGCCGTACTGTTTGGTATTGTGGAGGGTATCACCGAGTGGCTCCCGATCAGCAGTACCGGACATATGATACTGCTAAATGAATTTATTAAGCTGAACGTGTCCGAAGCGTTCTGGAGCATGTTCGAGGTGGTAATCCAGCTTGGCGCGATTTTGGCAGTAGTCGTTGTGTTCTGGCACAATATATGGCCATTCGGCAGACGGAACAATCCACAGCCGCTGGCGAAGAATGGGCCTTTGTCCTTTGTGAAAAAAGATATTATCAAGCTTTGGATCAAGATTATCATTGCCTGCATTCCGGCGGCAGTTATCGGTATGGCATTTAATGATACCTTCGAAGCATTGTTCTATAACTTCCAGACCGTAGCGATTTTCCTGATTATTTTCGGTATTGCATTTATTGTCATTGAGAATAAATACGAGGGAAAAACAGCCCGGGTAGCAACGGTGGAAGATCTGACATGGAAGCTTTGCCTGATCATTGGTCTGTTCCAGTTGATCGCAGCGATTTTCCCAGGAACATCCAGATCCGGTGCCACCATCGTTGGTGCACTGCTGATTGGTGTTTCCCGTGTGGCAGCAGCAGAATTTACCTTCTACCTTGCAATTCCGGTTATGTTTGGTGCCAGCCTGCTGAAACTGGCAAAATTTGGTCTGGATTTTACACCAAATGAAGTGGCGATTCTGATTGTTGGTATGGTGGTGGCATTTATCGTATCCATTATCGTTATCAAGTTCCTGATGAGCTACATTAAAAAGCATGATTTCAAAGTCTTTGGCTGGTATCGAATCGTGCTGGGTATTCTGGTGCTGGTTTACTTTGGAGTAAAAACACTGGTGTTAGGATAAGGAATAAACGAGAACTTTTTGGAGCCGTTTCTTGAAATAGGAAGCGGTTCTTTTTTTATAGGGAAAGATTCTCCATAAAGGGAAAGCGTACGCTTACTTTATTCGAATGACTTGCATATATAGCAAAAATTCGGTAAAATAGTTGTAATTTTTTTTACAAGGAGTGAGCAACTATGCCAATTAAAATTCCAGATTCTCTTCCAGCAACTTCTATTTTAGAGGGTGAGAATATATTTGTAATGACAGAGTTTCGTGCGATGCATCAGGATATTCGACCACTGAACGTGTTGATCTTAAATCTGATGCCTACGAAGATTGTCACAGAAACGCAGTTGCTTCGTAAATTATCCAACACACCACTCCAGATTAAGGTTGAGTTTTTACAGACAGCTACACATGAGTCCTCTCATGTGGATTCCAGTCACCTTGAGAATTTCTATACTACCTTTGATAAGGTGAAGGATCGCTGGTTTGACGGTATGATTATCACTGGGGCACCGTTGGAAGGCATGGATTTTGAAGATGTGGATTACTGGGAAGAACTTTGCATGATCATGGAATGGAGCAAGACTCACGTACATTGCACCATGCATATTTGCTGGGGCGCCTTTGCTGGTCTTTATTACCATTATGGTGTACCAAAATACAATCGCCCGGACAAGCTGTCTGGCGTGTATTCCAATTATGTGATAAAGAAAAGCTCACCATTATTCCGCGGTTTTGATGATGTATTTTATGCTCCACATTCCAGAGCAACAGAGTTCAGAGCAGAAGATATTTTGGCAATTCCGGAATTGGAACTGATCGCAACATCCAGAGATGCAGGTGTAACAATTGTAAAGTCTACCGATTCCAAGCATTTCTTTGTTTCCTGTCATTTGGAATATGATTGGGATACTTTGAAACTGGAGTATGAGAGAGACTTGGCGAAGGGAATCAATCCAAGTATTCCTGTGAATTATTTCCCGGATAATGATCCGACGAAAAAACCGGTGGTACGATGGCGCTCTGCCGGCCAGCTGTTGTTTGGCAACTGGATCAATTACTATGTATACCAGACCACGCCGTATGACATTGGAAATCCTGAGGGAAGAGTACGATAATTACATATTTTAAGAGATAAATTGAGTTCTGTGAAAACGGAACTCAATTTGTTTCCTGATATCATTAGGAGGTCTTTATGGATAATAAATTAAGAATCATGATTGATAAAATAAAAGAAGATTTTGCGGCTCAGGGTACCATGATGCGCAAGTTAAACAAGATTGTGCCGATCAAAGGGGAACGTCATATAATCAACCTGCCTGATCGTGATATTGATATGGCATATTATCGTGCAGAAAGCGAAGGTGCGCCATTGATTATTGGCCTTCACGGTGGCGGTTTTGTATTTGGTGGATCTGCACTGGATGATGATATGTGGCTTGCAGTGAGCGAAGCACTGGATGTAAATGTGGCATCTCTGGATTATCGTAAATGTCCAGATTACAGATGGCCTGCTCCGGTGGAAGATGTGTTTGAATGTGCCTGCTATCTGAAGGAGCACGCAGAAGAATTTGGATTTGATCCAGCAGATATGTCTGTTATGGGATTTAGTGCGGGCGCCAATCTGGCTGCCACAGCATGTATCTATGCAAAGCGGCAGGGCAAGGACTTATACAAACGTCAGTATTTAATGTATCCTTGCATTGATCTGGCAACCGATCCTGCTGATAAGGGAGAGGAAGGCAGCTTCGAACCGGCGGTGTTAATGGCATTCAATGAAATGTACATAGATGCAGAAAATGCGAAAAATATTTTGGCATCTCCTGTTTTTGCCACACAGGAAGAATTGGCTGGTCTGCCAGAAGCAATTGTTGTGCTGGCAGAAAAGGATGAGTTGAAACACGAAGGCGGCAAATATGTACAGATGTTAAACGATGCCGATGTACCAGTGTCCTACACAACCATCGAAGATATGCCACATGCCTATTTTGAAAATGGATATCTAAAGTCCACCGAAGGTCGAGACCTGGATCCATGGACATTGGAATGTCTGGAAAATGGAACCATGAAAGCTGCATGCGAGATGACACTGCAATTTATCAAAGATTGTGTGAAGTAAATAGAAAAGCAAAAACGCTCCGTATTCATTGCGAAAACGGAGCGTTTCATATAGGTATGTTTTGGAATTTCAGTAAGCGTCTGGTAACTTATCTCCAAACGCAAAGAAAAGCTCCGTAGAGCTTTCCCAGTTGAGAGTTGTAAAAAGGTATATATTGATTCTTATCTTTACAAAAGGATAATAACATACTACAATGTATTCGTAAAATTGAAAAAATCGATATAGAATATCAAAATAAATGATAAGAAAAACAAGAAGACGGTATAACGCAATATGTAATAAATGAACAGGAGAAAGTCATGGAATTACGAAATATTAAGACCTTTGCCAAGGTGGCGGAGATAGGGAATTTTTCCCGTGCAGCTCAGGAATTGGGCTATGCCCAGTCCACTGTTACCATGCAGATTCAGGCTTTAGAGCAGGAACTGCAGGCAACCCTTTTTGAACGCAATGGCAAGCGTATCACATTGTCTGCTGCGGGAGAAGAGTTTCGGGAATTTGCCTATGAAATGCTTAGACAGGAGCATCGCGCTTTGGACTATTTTCGAAATGAAACAGAGCCAACAGGAACCATTCGAGTTGGTGTCATGGAGACCATGTGCGCCTCCCGTTATGGTGATATTTTCAAAGGTTACATGAAAAAGTATCCAAAAGTAAAAGTAAAAACGGTGGTTGCTACGACTCTGGAATGTATGGATATGTTGGAAAAGGGCGAGTTGGACGTGATTCTGACGGTTGATAAAAAGCTGAATCGTCCGACCTGGGAGACTGCCCATGAGATTGAGACCGAAATCAGTTTCTTTTGCTCCAAAAATCATCCATTTGCCAAGAGAAAATCGGTTACCATAGACGAGTTGATTCAGGAAACCTTTATTCATATTGAAGAAGGCTGTAACTACCGAGAAGCTTTTGAACAGTTTCTTGCAGATCAGGGGAAATGGGTAGCCAAGGTTCATGAAGTTGGCTATACCCGAATGATTATCGATTGTGTGGCAGAAAATATCGGTGTAGGTCTGCTTGCTAAATTTACCCTGGAAGAAGCCTTAAAAGAAGGTAAGATTGCAGTTGTGAATGTGGAGGACTATTCCATTTCTATGCTGATGCAGGTCGTGTACGGCAAGAATCGCTGGACAACCTCTGCGTTAAGAGCGTTTTTAGAGTATTCCAAGGAAGTGTTGGTGTAGAAAATACAAAAATGGAGGTCAAAGTGACCTCCATTTTCTATGCCATTTAAAATGGAATCTCCATACTTTCCTCATCCTTATCGGGATATACATGGATTCCGTTTACTTCCACTTCGTCGCTAAGTTCGATGATCAGGCAGCGCTTGCCATTGATGATGCGAGTGTCCACCAGATCAGTTCTGGCAGGATTCACTTTCACGACCACATCAGGCGTCTTAATCTCGAACTTACGTGTATTTGTGATGTTTGCCGCCATAACAGTGGCTTTTTCACCCACACGATTGTCGTACTGCTCTTCGAAATGCTCCAGGTTTTCTTCGGTAGCACCGCTTCTAAAAAGCAGGTCACGCACATCTTCTTTCTGCAGTTCCACTGGATCTGGACTATCCTTGGCTTCTTCAATTAACTCGGTTAAGTTTTCATGAATAATGCGGATGGTTTCTAAGCTGCAGTCTGCGCCAAAGGTATCCTCGATAATCGTATCAATGGATTCCTTCTGCACTGGTGCTGGCAATGGTTCCACGCAGCCGAGAATCTGTCCCACGATTTCACTGCAAAATTCCTTGGAATTCTTAGAGAAATACAAAATGCTATGTAAATCCGTGTTTCGGTCATTGAATGCCGGGAATAAAAATCCCTGCTCTGGCAGTTCCACAATCCAGTCACGAATCCGATCCTCGATGGCATTGGTTTCTGCATTGTAGCACAGCCCCGCTTTGGACAACTGGACCGGACAGATACTGCACAGAATAAAGTTGTACACATAGTCAGAGGCATCGTCCATTTCAAATCCATCCGAGGAGCGACCTGGCACATCGTAGGAACCGTGAACCAGAATGATGAAATAGTTTTCTGGATGGTAGTAGGTCTCAATCATCTTGTCGTAGAACTGTTCCAGCAATTCTTCTTCTTTCAGTTCACTGTCCCGAAGGGCAAGCAGCATTTTTTGAGTGCCATCGCCCATTTCCTGCTCCAATGGAAATTCCATGTTCACCAGGTTTTTGCCGATGGTTCCAGATAACGTCTTGCGGAAAATATCAAAATATTTAAACATGGCTTCCTCTGGAAGAGAGAGGAACGCTTCTTTGAATTGTAATCTTTTTTCTTTTTCTGCGTCCACGTAGCATCCACAGATGCGGTTGATGGCGCAGCGCTCTTTTGTAAACAATCGTTTGATTTCGGAAATCTCTTTTTTGTTCATTTGTAGTCCTCCTGTGCTGTGAGAGACAGCTTTAATAGTATAGCAGAAAAAATGGATTCATGGGGATGTTTTGTGCAAAAAAATTCCTTGGAAATGATAGGTGAATAAGGTACAATTAAAAGTCGGAGGACATGCTTTATGATGACAGCAGAAACCTATGAAAAAATAAGTGCGCCTTTTCGAAAACATCCAAAAAGCGTAAAAAGAATGGAAGTGTTGAATAAGATACTGACAGCCATTACCTATGTGGTCTATATTGTATTGGTCGTAAGCCAGTTGGTGGTTTGGCTCATGTCCATGTTTGGTGCAGATGTTTCGTGCCAGAGCGTATTTTGGAGCGTGCTGCTCGTGCCAGCCATTGGATTTGTTGGTGTGACGCTGTTTCGCAAGATTTTCAATGCAAAACGCCCCTATCAGCTGTTGGATATCCAGCCGCTTTTATCCAGACGCAAGGAAGGCCAGTCCTTTCCAAGCCGACATGCCTTTTCTATTTTTATGATTGCCATGGCGGTGGGATATGTCTGGCTGCCGTTGGGAATTGTATTTGCTGTGTTGGGTGTGCTTTTGGCTTGTGTTCGTGTGATTGGCGGCGTGCATTTTCCAAAAGATGTGATTGCAGGAGCAGTAATTGCCGTTGTCTGGGGATTGGCAGGTTTTCACCTCTCAGCAGGAATGTCCTTTGGATTATTTATCAGTATCTGATTTGGGCAAAACCAAAGTATATGAAATAGTCTATATGGATAAAAATTGACACCACTATAGCATGTTGGTAAAATAAAAAGGTTTGAAGTTTTAGATAAAAAGTAGGTTTTATCAATTTTCATCATATGATGAAGATAGAAGATTTTGGGAGGAATAGATATGAATATCGTTGTTGTTGCAGGCGGACTTAGTACAGAACGTGACGTTTCCATTATCACCGGTACACAGGTGAGTCAGGCGTTGAAGAAAGCAGGACATCAGGTAATCTTACTGGATGTTTTTATGGGATATAGTGACAAGGAAGAAGATTTGCCAGGTGCTTTTGACCGTGCGGATGAAATCAGCTCCTGCGTGGGTCAGATTTCAGAAGAGGCACCAGACATTGCCCAGGTAAAAGCTATGCGAAAGGATCAGTCTGATTGCTTCTTTGGACCAAACGTAATCCGTCTTTGTCAGGCGGCTGATATTGTTTTTATGGCGCTTCACGGCGAACATGGAGAAAACGGCAAGGTGCAGGCGGCGTTTGACTTGTTGGGCATTAAGTACACGGGTTCTGGCTATTTTGGCAGTGCTTTGGCGATGGATAAAGGCGTGAGCAAGCTGGTATTTGCGGCCAACGGCATTCCAACTCCGCTGGGAATTGCCATGAAAAAAACAGAGCAGAAACCATTTGGGGAGACAGGATTGAAGCTTCCATGCGTGGTGAAGCCATGCTGCGGTGGCTCCAGCATCGGTGTTTCCATTGTCAGAACCGAAGAAGAATACGATGCAGCCTTAGGGGAAGCGTTTAAATACGAAGACGAAATCATTGTGGAAACTTATGTCAAAGGCCGTGAGTTTTCTGTTGGTGTAATTTCCGGAAAAGCACTTCCAGTTATTGAAATCGCTCCACTGGAAGGATTTTACGATTATAAAAACAAATACAAAGCAGGAAGTGCAGTGGAAACCTGTCCGGCTGACCTTCCAGAAGAAATTTCCAAAAAGATGCAGCATTATGCAGAAGAAGTGGCTCGTGTTCTTGGACTTACTACATACTCTAGAACAGACGTACTTCTTGATGAAAACAATGAAATCTACTGCCTGGAAGTAAACACCCTTCCTGGTATGACACCAACCAGCTTACTTCCTCAGGAAGCAGCGGCTGTAGGAATGAACTTTATTGAGTTATGTGAAAAAATCATTCAGATTTCGCTTGCGAAATATTGTTAAAAAGATCATAAAGGGACGCTTCGATATAATAAATATTCCACAAAAGCTTTCCTTAGGAATTTTATTAATCGAAGTCGGTTACGTGAGGAATTAAGTCTATGAAAAATATGACATTATCTAACGTCGCAGCAGCATGCGGCGGAACCTATATCGGTCCAGAAGAATCAAAAAATATTGAAATCAAAGGCGCTGTTATCGACAGCCGCCAGGTGGAAAAGGGCTTCCTTTTTATCCCGATCAAAGGGGAAAAAGTAGACGGACACAAGTTCATTCCAAATGTGTTTGAGCAGGGTGCGGCAGCAGTTTTATCCGAGATGGAACTGGAGAACCCGGCAGGTCCATACATTCTGGTGGAATCTACACCAATTGCGTTGAAAGCTATTGCAGAGTTTTATAGAGAACAGTTGGACATCAAGTTTGTTGGCATTGCAGGAAGTGTTGGAAAAACAAGCACTAAGGAAATGGTGGCAACTGTTTTGGAACAGAAGTATAACGTGCTGAAAACAGCAGGCAACTTCAATAACGAAGTGGGACTCCCGCTAACCATCCTTCGTATCCGTGACGAGCACGAAGTGGCGGTTGTGGAAATGGGAATTTCTGATTTTGGTGAAATGCATCGTCTGGCGAAGATTGCGAAACCAGACATCTGTGTGATGACCAACATCGGCATGGCACATCTGGAAAATCTGAAGTCCAGAGACGGCATCTTAAAAGCGAAATCCGAGATGTTTGACTATCTGAAAGAAGATGGAATCATTGTGCTCAATGGTAACGATGATAAGCTTTCTACTGTTGGGGCAATTCCAGTTTGGAATGATGTAGAAAAAACAGTAACTCCAATTCGCTATATGGTGGCAGATGAGGAAGGCAATTTCCCATCCGATACATTTGAAAAAGTGGATAATTACGATGAAACGGTAATGGTTCGTGGAATCAATGTGGAAAACCGTGGTTTGGAAGGTATGGCAGTTACCCTGCAGTTCCCAGAGGAAGAACGTCAGGCCTTAGTTCCAATCCCAGGCATACACAATGTATATAATGCATGTGCAGGTGCATGCGTAGGCAGAAAGCTTGGATTGACAAACGATGAGATCATTGCAGGTATCGAAAGTGCAAAGACCATTGATGGTCGTACCAATCTGATCAAAGCCAACGACATGATCATCATCGACGACTGCTACAATGCAAATCCAGTGTCCATGAAAGCAGCCATCGACGTTCTTACCATGGGCAATGGTCGTAAAATTGCAGTTCTCGGTGACATGGGCGAGCTTGGGGAAAACGAACACCAGCTTCACGCAGAAGTCGGCATGTATGTGGCAGAAAAAGGTATCGACGTGTTATTCTGTGCCGGCGCACTTTCTGCAGATATGGCAAATGCTGCGCAGGAAATGAACATGATCAAAATGGCAGAAGGCACAGCCGCCTACATGCAGATCTATTATTTCACAGACAAAGAAGCACTGATGAATGCCCTGTTGCCATTTGTAAAAGCAGGGGACACCGTACTGGTAAAAGCGTCTCACTTCATGGGCTACCCAGAGATTGTCAATGCACTTGGTCTGTCAAAGGAAAAGTACAAACAGATTGTCAATGGACAGAAAGTCATTGAGAGAATGTTTGGGAAGAAATAAAAACTGTCGATTTTGCTGAACTCAGCGAAACCGCATGTATAGAAAAGCAGATAGAATAACAATACCCCAGAGATGAAACTCTGGGGTTGTTTTGTTGCACGTAACATTTGTTTACTTCTGAAAATATGTAGCCTGATGTTCTTTTAACATCCCGGCAATTCTCTCCTGGGTAATCGCACCCAGCATTTTCTTTTCTTCTTTAGACAATTCTTTTGGATAAATTGGTGCGCCGAACTCGATGACTACATGGGTTGGTCTGGCAGCACCTTTGTGGATGATGGAACCTGTGTTGGAGATGGCCATTGGAATGACAGGACAGCCTGTTTTGTCAGCCATACGCAAGGAGCCTTCCTTGAATGGCAGCAGACTTCCTTCTTCGCCCTTGTTACGGGTTCCTTCTGGGAAGATGACCATGGAAATGCCGGCTTTGATCTGGTCACCAGCCTTTAAGATGGTCTTTAAACTTTTTTTCATGTCATCTCGGTCTAAAAAGAGACAGTAGAGACGTTTCATCCAAGTGCTTAAGAGTGGTACTTTTTCTAAATCGTCCTTTGCGATGTAGCCGGTCAGTCCTGGCATCAGTGTATATGACAGGATGATGTCAAAGTAGCTTCTGTGATTGCCGACGTATAAAACAGCCTGATCGGCTGGAATATTTTCTTTCCCAAGGACGGTCAGTTTAATGCCGCAGATGATGTTGATCCGGTTCAGTGCCCACTGCACGATGTGGAGGCTGCTGGTGTCCATTTTTTCTTTGTTGAACTTTCCGATGATCCATTCGATTCCGAGGACTGGAATCCATACGATCAGGAAAAACACAGCCCAGAGGACGCTCAATATTGTTCTTATCATAAAGGTAAATCCTTTCAAATCTAAAGTCTCATGTAGTATACCATGTTTTCTCCAAAAAGAACATATTTTTTCGCCAGTCCGAATAAAGTATAGAAAAAGAATGAAGAGTGGACTATGGCCAGGAGAAAGTGTTTCGTGTTGATAGGATTATTTTTGCTGCTGTTGGGGCTGATGTCCTGTGGCATTGAAAAAAACAATACAACGAAAATCAGAGATTTGGAGTACACAGTTTTGGAGGAGGAAGAAGTGCCGGAGGAATTGATGGCGCAGATTGAGGAGAAAAAAGAGGGGGAACTCAAACTGACCTATACATATGACGGGTATCTGTATATCGCCAGAGGCTTTGGCATGCAGGAGACCGGCGGCTACAGTATTCAGATGAAGGAGTTGTATCTGACGGAAAATGCCATCTATTTTGATGCGGAGCTTCTTGGTCCGACCAAGGAGGAAGCGATTGGCGAGGTCAGCTATCCATTTATTGTAGTCAAGACAGAGGCCATGGACCGAAATGTGGTCTTCAAATAAGTTGGAGGTAAAACGAAGTATATGAGATTCAATACATGTTCCATTCATAAGGAAAATAGCAAGGGCAGAGCCCAACTGCAGGTAACCTTTGATGAGGATTACAATCTTCCGGATTACAAACCGGATATTTCCTCTGTAATCATGAAACAGGGCAGTGTCACGGTGGAAGAAGTAAAAGTTACAAAAGGACATGTGTGGGTAAAGGGGATTCTGAAGTTTGATGTGCTGTATCGTGCAGAGCAAAATAGTCTTGGTTTTTGCAGTACCGCAGGCAGTGCAGGCTTTCAGGAAAACATTGCAATGGATCAGGCCCAGGAGTTTGATACTGCCTGTGTGGAAGCGATGCTGGAAGATTTGAGCATTCATATTACCAATTCCAGAAAACTGGCGATTCGTGGATTGATTCAGCTGAATGTAACGTTATCAGAGTTTGTGAGCGTAGATATTCCATGCGAAGTGGAAGAGGAGCACAACGTGGAAATATTAAAACATCCACTGCGTTTTTTGCAGTTGAATGCCTCGGGTCGGGATCAATTAAGGATTCATGAGGAACTGGAACTTCCGGGGAATAAATTGAATATCCAGAGCGTGATCTGGAAGGATATCCGCATGGAGGGAATCACTGCCTCTGCCCTTAACGGAGCGCTCCAGATGAAAGGGGAACTGGCTGTTTTTTGTCTGTATCAGGCAGAACCCGGTATCCGCATGGAATGGTATGAAAACAGATTGCCGATTCAGTGCCGTCTGGAAGTGCCGGAGGTGGATGTTGACAGTATCTGCCATGTGAAGATGCTGGATAATGACTGGAATCTTGTGGTACAGGAGGATAGCGAAGGCGAAAATCGGGTGCTGGTCATTGATGGTCTGTTCAAAGTAGAATATCGTATTTATCAGGAGGCAGAAAAACAGTGGATTCAGGATCTGTATGCCCTGGATCGAACTCTGCTTCCAAAGACCGAACCACAGGTTTTAGAGCAGCTGCTGATGAAAAATGCCTCACGTTATAAAGTAAATGATGTGCTTACCCTGGAGCCTGGGCAAAAGGAAATGCTCCAGATCTGCAATTGTTCCGGTTCCGTACAAGTCGATCGAAAGGAAATTGTCAGGGACGGCATCCAGGTGGAAGGAACCGTCGCCGTGCGGATACTGTATTTGACCCAGGATGATGGAATGCCGATTGATGCAGTGGAAGGTCTGATTCCGTTCCAGTTTACGGTGGAAGCTCCAGGAATTACCGGGGATTGCCGCTATGACTTGAAAGAAGGTCTGAACCTTTTGAATGTAATGATGAAAAACAGTAACATGTTAGAGGTGCAGGCGGTGTTGGATTTTGACCTGATTGTTTTTGCAAGAGAAGCCATTGCAAATATATTGTCTGTTGAGGAAGAACCACTGAGACTGGACTCCTTGCTGTCTATGCCAGGGCTTACCGGGATTCGTATAAAGCCCGGAGATACTCTTTGGTCCGTGGCAAAAGAAAACCACACGACTCAGAATGTGATTCGACAGAATAATCCTGGATTGGAGGAACCATTGAAAGTGGGCAATGTGTTATTGCTGTTAAAGCAGATTGAATAGCGTTTTAGATTTCCATATGCAAACAAAATACCAGATCCTTCCAGAATAAAATTGTATTTCTGGAAGGATTTTCTGCGGTTAAAAGAAAAACTAAATTCTAGTTTTAAATAAATCGACCTCGTATTTTCGATTTTGAGCAATTTTTTTTGAGGAAGCCTATATAAAACATCCTCAAAACGTGCTATAATTCGCTCTGTAAAGTCTGTCTGTTTGCATG
>JAFUPY010000038.1 GCA_017472565.1 Eubacterium sp. | reverse complement strand
TCCTGTTTGATGGTAATGTGGAACTGAATGTGGCAGAGTTAAAGGAAAAACTGCAGGGCGTATCATACGATCGCATTCTTTTGGGAGAACTTCCGGAAGCAGAGCTGAAGACTCTGGATCTTGCAGTACTCAGCCCGGGCGTTCCTACGGATCTGCCAGTGGTAGAAGCCATGAAAGCGGCAGGTATCTGTATCTGGGGAGAAGTAGAGTTGGCTTACCAGTGCGGCAAGGGTGAGGTGCTGGCGATTACGGGAACTAACGGAAAGACCACTACCACAGCATTACTTGGCGAGATCATGACAAGTGTACGCGACGACGTAAAAGTGGTTGGCAACATTGGCATTCCTTATACATCCCTTGCGGCGGAAATGACAGAGGAGACAGTAACTGTGGCTGAAATCAGCAGCTTCCAGTTAGAGACCATTCAGGATTTTTGTCCAAAGGTGTCAGCGGTTTTAAATATTACACCAGATCATTTGAATCGTCATCACACAATGGAAAATTACATAAAAGCGAAATTAAATATTACCCGCAACCAGGGGGATGCACAGACCGTCGTATTGAACTACGAAGATGAGGTGCTTCGCCAGTTTGGTGAGAATACAAAGGTTCCGGTTGTTTTCTTTAGCAGCAAAAGAGTGCTGGAAAAGGGGTTGTATCTTGCTGGTACAGATATTATTTACGCAGATGGAGAAAAAACAGAGGTGCTGATCTCTGTAGATGAGTTAAATATCCTCGGCGCACATAATTATGAAAATGTAATGGCGGCTTCTGCCATGGCTATTTGTTACGGAGTGGCACTGGATTCTGTCCGTGCTGTGCTTCGTACATTCCAGGCAGTAGAACACCGTATTGAATATGTGACGGAAAAAAGAGGCGTGCGTTTTTATAACGATTCCAAGGGAACCAATCCGGATGCGGCAATTAAGGGCATTCAGGCAATGAACCGTCCAACCTTCCTGATTGGAGGCGGTTATGACAAACAGTCTGAATATGGAGAGTGGATTGACAGCTTCGATGGTAAAGTAAAGAAACTGGTGCTGATTGGACAGACCAGAGAAAAGATTGCCAAAGAAGCGCAAGCGCATGGCTTCCATGACTATGTGTTTGCTGATACTTTGGAGGAAGCAATCACAATCTGTTATGAAAATGCAGTAAGTGGTGATGCCGTGTTGTTGTCACCAGCCTGCGCAAGTTGGGGCATGTTCCCAGATTATGAGGTCAGAGGAAAGATTTTTAAAGAATTTGTTCTTGGACTGAAGGAGTAAAAAATGAAACCGAAGCGTCGTAAAAAAGATTCAACTACAACCAAATACTTTGATTACACGCTGTTGTTTATTATTATTTTCCTGCTGGGATTTGGTTTGATCATACTTTACAGCGTAAGTTCTTACGAATCCCAGAGTAATTTTGGCAACTCTTTTTATTATTTAAAAAGACAGCTGATGTTCATCGTTATGGGATTTGTGGGTATGACCATTGTGTCCTACATTCCATACAATTTTTGGAAAAAGACCAGTTGGCTGTGGTACATCATCGCATTTCTGCTGTGTACCGCTGTTATTTTCCTGGGAGATGAGGCTGGTGGTCAAGCACGTTGGATTGAGATCGCAGGGATTCGATTCCAGCCATCCGAGCTTGCCAAGGTAGGTGTCATTATGTTTATGGCTACCTTGTTGACAAAGACGCATAAACAGCTCACGACTATGAAAAATACCATAAAGGTATTTCTGTTTGTAATCCCAATTATTCTGGTGATTTTCTATAATAACTTAAGTACGGCTTTGATCGTGGCGGGTATTGCCTTTTTTATGGTATTTGTGGCCAGTCCAAAGTCAAAGCATTTAATTGTCCTGTTCCTGGCGGCAGTGGCGGGTGTGTTGATATTCACCCTGTTCCAGGATAACTATCGAGCCGGTCGAATTGATGCGTGGCTCCATCCGGAAGATTTTCCGGATACCGCATATCAGACGACCCAGAGTTTGTATGCCATCGGTTCCGGTGGTCTGTTCGGCAGAGGATTGGGCTCCAGTATGCAGAAGCTGGGCTATGTTCCAGAGGCCCAGAACGACATGATTTTCTCCATTATCTGTGAGGAATTAGGTCTGTTTGGCGGCATCTGCGTTATTGTATTGTTCGTTCTAATGATCTGGAGATTTATGGTCATTGCCAATAACGCCGCAGATCTGTATGGCTCCTTTTTGGTCATTGGTATTATGATCCATATTTCACTGCAGGTAGTATTAAATATCGCAGTTGTAACCAACACCATTCCAAATACAGGTGTAACCCTGCCGTTTATCAGCTATGGCGGTACGGCGGTATTTATTTTGTTAATTGAGATGGGGCTTGCCCTGAGTGTTTCCAGGGGAATCAAGCTTGAAGATACGAGTGTGACGGAGCAGCAAAATGGTTAAAAAAGAGCGCAAAAAACGCCGTAGAAGAAAAAGAATATTGATCGTGATTCTCATCCTTGCGGTGATTGCTGCCATTGGAGCACTGCTGGTTGTCAAAGTCTTTACGGTACAGGATGTAAAGGTGGAAGGCAACAAGATCTATTCGGAAGAAAAGATTGAAAACTGGGTGTTGAATGATGAGTATTCCTGGAATTCCCTGTATGTTTTCTTCAAATATAAGTTGAAGGATATGGAACAGATTCCGTTTGTAGATTCCATGGAAGTATCGTTAAAGTCTCCACATGTACTTCACATCGAAGTCTATGAAAAGGGGATGTTGGGCTATGTATATATCCCATCCTTAGGAAAAAATGCATATCTTGACAAGGATGGTTTCGTGGTGGAACTTTCTTCTGAAATCATTCCGGATACCACAAAAATCGCCGGATTGACAGTCAAAGAGGCCACCTTATACGAAAAACTTCCGCTGGAGCGTGATTCGATATTAAAAACTTTGCTGAACGTATCCCAGTTGCTGAAAAAGTACGAGTTAAATCCAGATCTGATTTATGTGACGGAACGAAGTGAAGTATTGCTTTGTTATGGCAATATTCAGGTGAATGTAGGCGGCAATGTGCATCTGAATGAAAAAATCGTGCGTCTGCATCAGATTTTGCCAGAGGTGGAAGGCATGGTAGGTACTCTTCATCTGGAAGATTGGAGTGATTCTAATACGGATATCATCTTTGCAAAAGATGAGCTGATTACCATTCCGAATGATGTGCAGACAGTGCCATCCATGGAGATTTCCGGAGAGGTAGACGGATTATAAAATTTTTAGATATTCACATGAAAAACATGTTGATTATTTGTAGAAAAAATTATATTATTATTGCTATATAGGCGTTTTGCGTCCATTTTCACGGCAGACGCCAATTTGTTGTGATTTTTTTGATAATATTTTGATAAATTCGTAAGAGAGATAAAGGAGGAACTGTTGTGCTCGAAATTATGTCAACTGTAGCTGAATCAGGCGCAAAAATTATTGTAATCGGTGTAGGCGGTGCTGGTAACAACGCCGTTAATCGCATGATAGATGAATGTATTGGAGGCGTAGAATTTGTAGGTGTTAACACAGATAAACAGGCGTTAGTACTCTGCAAAGCTCCAACATTAATTCAGATCGGAGAAAAACTCACAAAAGGTCTTGGTGCCGGTGCAAAGCCTGAAATCGGTGAAAAAGCAGCACAGGAAAGTACAGAAGAACTTGCAGCAGTGATGGAAGGTGCTGATATGGTATTCGTTACCTGTGGTATGGGTGGCGGAACTGGTACCGGTGCAGCTCCAGTTGTTGCTAAGATTGCAAAGGATATGGGTATCCTTACTGTAGGTGTTGTAACAAAACCTTTCAAATTTGAAGCAAAGACCAGAATGGCAAATGCGATTGCTGGTATTGACAGATTACGTGAAAGCGTAGATACATTAATCGTAATTCCTAACGATAAATTATTAGAAATCGTGGATCGTCGCACAACAATGCCAGATGCGTTGAAGAAAGCGGACGAAGTATTACAGCAGGGTGTTCAGGGTATTACAGACTTGATCAATGTACCTGCACTGATCAACCTTGACTTCGCAGACGTTCAGACTGTTATGAAGGACAAAGGTATGGCACATATCGGTATCGGTTCTGCAACAGGTGATGATAAAGCCATTGAAGCGGTTAAGATTGCTGTTGCCAGCCCATTACTTGAGACAAGCATTACAGGTGCATCCCATGTTATCATCAATATTTCCGGTGATATTTCTCTTATGGATGCCAACGATGCAGCAAGCTACGTTCAGGATCTTGCAGGTGATGATGCCAACATTATCTTTGGTGCGAAGTATGATGAATCCTATCAGGATGCATGTACGATCACAGTTATCGCTACAGGTCTTGACAGTTCTGCTCCGAAAGCAGCTGCTTTTGCTCCATTTGGTGCAGCTCCACAGGCTTCAGTGAACAGCGGACTTGGCATTAACCGTACAACTGCACAGCCAGCGCAGCCGGTTCAGCAGCCAACACAGCCGGTTCAGCCGGTACAGCAGCCGGTGCAGACACCAAATTATTCCGCAGGCATCTCTATGCCAAAGCCACCTGTAAGCACAGTTAAACAGAAAGATATTCAGATTCCTGATTTCTTAAAGAACACAAAAAGATAAAACAAAATGACTAAAAGAGTCGTGATTTTGACAAAAAAATCACGACTCTTTTTTTATCCTTATTACAAATCATTCCATGTGGGATTTTGTCTGAAACTTGGTTTCATAAGACACTTGTGAGTGAAAGGAAGGTGAAACTTGGAGTATCGATTGTATGTGGATACCTTTTGGATTTCCTTGTGGCTGATAGATCTGGTGGTATTTTTGGTCACTGTATATTTGCTGAGATATGAGAAAGCCTGGATCCGTTGTCTGTTGTTAGCAGCAGTATCCGCCAGTGCTGAAGTAGTGCTTTATCTTCTGATGCCATATTATTGGTTATATCGAATTTTATTGCTGTGTGTGGTAAATCCACTTATTGTAACAGGGTTATTGTATCCACTGAAAAAAGAATGGTTCCTGAAGGGATATTTATTGATCACCGGTCTGCTTTTAGTGATTGGAGGACTGCAGACACTTTTTTTATATTGGATTCCTTTTCGCCGGGGAATCGGGGCGTGGAATGTGTTGCTCGCTGCCGTGGGAGGAATTGTTTTCCTGCTTTTGTGGCGGCGGAGAAAACAGATACAGCACGAATGTCAGGTGATATTGCGAATACAGGAAAAAGAAATCACATTATTGGCATTTCATGATACCGGAAATCAGTTAAGGGATCCCTTTACAGGGAAAGCGGTAAGCATTCTGGAAAAATCACTGTTAGGGGAAATGCAGATATTGCCGGAGCGGGTTCGTTACATCCCTTATCATACAGTAGGAAATGCACATGGACTGCTGCCGGTGCTTACCATAGATGAGATGACAATCTGTCAGGAAGGGCGTACCATACAGATCAAACAACCTGTGATAGGTTTGTCAGAAAAGGAATTATTTTTGAAGCAGAATATACATATGATTTTACATAGCGAATTGCTTTAATACCTTTTGATGAAAAAATGAATATGTGGAGTACAAAGGAGAATAATAAAAAAGGTAGATCAAAGGGGAATGTATGAAATTTTTAGGCGAAAAAATGTATATTAAAATATCTGTTCCGGAGAGATTTCAGCTTCGTATCGTGCCAACTCTCCAGAATTTTTTGTTTCACAAGACCAAAGAACTGCATTATATTGGTGGAGCAGAGGTGCTGCCGCCGCCATTGGATGCAGAAAAAGAAACCGCATGTATCGAAAAACTGCAGACCGATGATTATCAGGAGGCCAGAGCAACCTTAATTGAACACAATCTGCGCCTGGTAGTCTATATTGCGAAAAAATTCGATAATACAGGTGTTGGTGTGGAAGATTTGATTTCTATTGGAACGATTGGGCTGATCAAATCCATCAATACATACAATCCTTCCAAAAATATTAAGCTGGCCACCTACGCATCCAGATGTATCGAGAATGAAATATTGATGCATCTTAGACGAACCAGCAAAATGAAGCTGGAGGTTTCCATTGATGAGCCGCTGAATGTGGATTGGGATGGAAATGAACTGCTTTTATCCGATATTTTAGGAACAGAAGAAGACATTATCTATAAGGATATGGAACTGGAAGTGGAGAAAAAACTCCTAAAGAAAGCCGTCGATAAACTGCCGCCCCGCGAAAAGAAAATTATTGAACTTCGCTATGGATTAACATCACCGGATGGGAAAGAACTGACACAGAAGGAAGTAGCCGACTTGTTGGGAATCTCTCAGTCCTATATTTCCAGACTGGAAAAAAAGATTATGAAGCGGTTAAAGAAGGAGATTGTGAAGTATGAATAAATTACCGCTGAGACATAACAAGGTGGTTCATTTTTGCTGTTTTATGGAAATATTAAAATTATTAAAAAAACTTTAATTTTTATCAAAATGGGTTGTCCTTTTAAAAAAATAGAATTAGGATGAAATAAGACTAAAAAAAGGAAGTGTGTAAGTGGGACTGACGAAAGAGAAGTTAAGAAGACGCAGACGACAGGAATTAAAACGCAGAATTATGTTGGTGGCAATTCCTGTGATTTTCCTGCTGATTATTATATATATTGTTGGTGCTGTGTATTTTTCCAAACATTTTTATGGGAGAGATACGGTGTTCGGTATTAAGATTGCCAGACAGACCACAGAAGAACTGAAAGAGCAAGTGGTGGAAAAGGTGCGCGGTTATCAGATTGCACTCCAGACAAGGACTGGGGAGGAAATCATTACTGCCCAGGAAACCGACCTGCAGTTTGCGGACAATGGTATGATAGAAGAACTGCTGGATAAGCAGCGTGCATTGTTCTGGTTTACTGGCATTTTTGGTAAATCTGAGGATATCCCGATTGAAATGGCTTATGACGAGGCTCTTATGGATGAGCGGATTACCAATCTGGCTTGTCTGAATGAAGAAAACATGGAAGAACCTGTGGATGCTCATCTGGAATATAGAGATGGCGGTTTTCAGATTGTGAAGGAAGTAATGGGCACGCTTCTGGATGTGGAGACCACCAGTGCCAAGATCAAAGAGTCCATTTTAAATGGAGAAGAGGTGCTGGATCTGGAAGTAGTACAGCTTTACATCAATCCAACCATTTATGAGGATTCCAAAGAATTGGCGAGAATGCAGGATGATGTTAACCGATTGATTGATGTGACCATTGTATATGATTTTGAAGATCGTTCGGAAACAGTGGATAGTGAAAAAATATCCGAATGGATTGTGTTTGGGGATAACTTCACTTACGAATTGGACGCAGGACTTGTGGAAGATTATATCAGAACCTTAGGCAAGACCTATGATACCTTTGGCTTGCCGCACAAGTTCACCACCAGCAACGGGGATACGATTACACTGGATCAGGGTGACTATGGATGGGTCATTCACAAGGAAAAAACCACCCAGGAATTGATCGATTTGATCAACGCAGGAAAGGCTGTGACAACAGAGCCGATCTATCTGTATGAAGCAAAAAGCAGAAGCACCAATGATATCGGAGATACCTATGTGGAAGTTTCGATTAATCAGCAGTGGATGTGGTGCTATGTGGACGGTGTTTGTATCGTAGATACGCCAGTGGTAACAGGAACCGCAGGTGTGGCTGACAGGGAGACACCGAGAGACGGCGTATGGGCGATCGATGCCAAGATGACAGACTACTATCTGGTGGGAGAGGATTATAACTCCCACGTAGACTACTGGCTGCCATTCAACGGCAATGTGGGTATCCACGATGCAGACTGGAGAACACCAGAAGAATTTGGCGGTGCTACCTACAAGACAAATGGTTCACATGGCTGCGTCAATACGCCATATAATGCGGCTAAGAAGATTTACGAGAATGTGACGATTGGGACGCCGGTGATCGTGTACTAAAAATAAAAGTGGGACTATTGAAGTATGTATATCCTGCGAAGGTAACAATACTTTCAACAGTCCCACATTTTTTGTTTTGCAAAAAGTTGTTATTCTGTGAGTAGTCCTCGTTTTTTGAGAATGTGTCGCTCCAACGTGGTGAAGAAGCACTTGTCGATGAGAATACCCACCACGATAATGATGATCATGACCAGCATGATCTGGTTGATATCAGCAAGGTCTCGGCCTGTGATCAGGGTTTGCCCAAGACCGATGGAGGTGGTCATGACTTCGCCGGCCATCAAGGCTCGCCATGCGAAGGACCAACCCTGTTTTAAGCCGGAAATCAGTTCCGGAAGGCTGGCTGGCATGATGACCTTTAAAAACAACTGGGGTTTTTTTGCGCCCATTGTCAGGGCTGCTTTTTTATAAATCGGCGGCACGTTTTTGATGGCATTGTCAATGGAGATGGCAATGCTGAATGCGGAGCCCATCACAACAACGAACAAAATTGCCTGTGTGGTAAGTCCAAACCAAAGGATAGAGAATGGTACCCAACAGACGCTTGGAAGTGTCTGCATTCCCAGAATGATTGGTTTTAGATTTTTCTGTAAATATTTAAAACGATATAACAATAAGCCGATGACAAGGCCAATGGCAATGGCGATGATATATCCTAAAAACCCTCTGGCAAGGGAAAATCCTGTAGCATGGAGCAGAGTTCCGCTTTGGCAAAGATCGATGAAACGTTCTGCCACACCGATTGGGGACGGAAGGACATAGGATTTGAATACTTCCAGTATATCAACAAAGATCCAGTAGGCACCCTGCCAGATAACAACTAATATGATTAAAAAAATGATAATACCCATTAGTTTTCCCCTCCTTCTCTAACTTCGTCCAGGATTCGGTGACGGAGTGATGTGAATTCCGGAGAGTAAACTTCCCGTGGTCGTGGCAAATCGATGGATACGATGTCCTGAATCCCTTTTTTGGCAGGAGATAATACAACCACCCGGTCTGCCAGATAAATGGCTTCTTCCACGCTGTGGGTAATGAATAGAACAGTCCGTCTGGTTTCCTGCCAGATGCGCTGCAGCTCTTCACGGAGACGGTTGGAGGTCTGTTTGTCCAGGGATGCAAATGGTTCATCCATAAGCAGGATTTTTGAATCCATGGTAAGGGCTCGGGCCAGCGCTGTGCGCTGCCGCATACCGCCGGAAAGCTGATGGATGGCGTAGTCCTTGTATTCATACAGATGCACAAGTTCAAGATAGTGCTTTGCTTTTTCTGCCTGTTCTTCCTTTGGAACGCCATGGAGGTTCATGCCAAAGGTTACGTTTTCATAAACATTCAGCCAAGGGAACAGACCATGCTCCTGAAACATGACAATGCGGTCTGCACCTGGTGCAGTGATTGGTTTTCCGTCTAAGAAGACTTCCCCGGATGTGGCATCTTCCAGACCTGCAACAATAGTAAGAAGGGTACTTTTTCCGCATCCGGAAGAGCCAACAATGCAGACGAACTCCCCATCGGAGATCTCTAAGTTGATATCTTCCAGAGTGGTCTTATCTGCATTGGGATATTTTTTTACGAGGTTTTTGATTGACAGTGACATGGGTGATTCCTTTCATATTTCTAATTGGTTGGACGAGCGCATCGTCCTGTTTTTTTCGGATTTTACTTCACATACAGCTCCGTATCTGTTGGCGCTTCGTGGATCAATCCCTGTTTTTCGCTGATTTCGCCGAATGCCTGGATGGAGGCTTTATTTATTTCGGAAGAAATTGCAATGCGGGTGAATGCTTCGGTAATGATTTCGTCCGTGAGTAGTTTTCCGGTGGAAGCATGAATCTCATTGTTGATGATCGTGAGAGATTCTTCGATGTTGGCATTGATTTCTTCGGTGGCAAGTTCGTGCTGTTCTAAAAAGGTTTCCACGATTTCCGGGAACTGTTCGTAAAATTCTTTTCTCACCACAATGACAGCCACATCATAATCACCGCCCATGATTTCGTCATAGTCCAACACAAGCTCTGCACCCTGGGCAAGCAACGTTGCACCCCATGGTTCTGGTACCAGAGCCGCATCAATATCTCCTCGGTTCATGCAATTGGCAACGTCCGCATTGGAAATGGCACAGATATTTACGGTTCCTCCTGTGGACTTGTCCTTTAATCCATATTCATCCAGCAGTGCCAGCAGAGTCAGGTGCTGCGTGTTCCCAATCTGTGGAATGGCTACGTTTTTTCCATCCAGATCATCTACGCTTTCAATTCCAGAGCCTGCACGGGCAATCAGGACAGCACCGCCCTGGGTGGCTGCTGACAATACCAGGATATCTCCTTCGGATTTGACATTTGCATTGATAGCTGGAAATGGTCCAATGTATCCAATGTCAATACTTTCAGAAAAAAGTGCTTCGACCTCTGCAGGACCAGCATTAAATGCGGTCCATTCCACCTGGGCAGTATCACCATAGGCTTCTTCCAACATGCCCTGAGACTTCATGTAAAGTGCTTGGATGTGAGTGACATTATTGAAATATCCGATATTGACTGTAGGCGTACCGTCTGCATCGTTGGAACCGCAGCCTGATAGTATGAGGGCGGAGAGCAGGAGCGAAGTTGCCAGTGACAGCACAATTCCTTTTTTGAATCTGTTTCTTGTATCTTTATGATTCAGTTGTTGTTTTTTCGTAAATTTGTGTTTCATAACAAGATCCTTTTTTGAAAAATTCATTTCTTACTTTATTTTAATTGAATGCAATGAAAAAAACTCACGCAGAAATGAAAACGATTACTTGCATAAAATCAGTTTAATTTGGGAAAATGTATTGAAAAGAGGAAAATTTATCGGTAAAATATGAGATAAATATGAAAACGATTACATATTGAGAATAAAAAGAGAGGTATCCTATGTCAATCAAAAAAATAGCTGCTCTTGCAGGCACTTCAACAGCAACGGTTTCTCGTGTGTTAAATCAACCAGATCACCGCTGTCATAATAAAGAACTTGCAGATAAAATCTGGAATATTGCAAAAGAACTGAATTATACTCCTAATGCCAGCGCAAGAGCCCTGCGCTGTGGCAAAGAGAAAACGGAACGTCCATTTGTGGTAGATATTTTTCTGACTCGTTTTGATTCTATGGATCAGGATGCTTTTTTTCAGGAGATTTATCAGAATCTGAAAGAAGAACTGTTGGAGAATGGCTGTGTATTGGGGGAAGTACTCCATGCAAAGGATGTGATCACCCTTGGACAGGAGACCAGGTTCAGCCTCCATATTCCATACAAGACTACAAGTAAGCTTCAGGCAGAGCAACAGCAGCATCCCCTTGCCTTTGTGGAGGAGAAGAACAATACAGGATTGATCATTTTGGGGAAATGTCAGTCGAACCTGATTCCGATTTTAAAGAAGCGGTATCGGTGTATTGCCGGCATTGACCGCAATCCGACAGAATATGAGTATGATGAGGTGGTATGCAATGGAACCACTGCAGCAGAAATGGCAGTGGAGTATCTGCTGTCCCTTGGACATACCAACATTGCTTATATCGGAGACTGCACCTATGAAAGCCGGTATATTGGATATTATCAGACATTGGTGAATCACAGAATCCCACTGAACCACAGCAATGTACATCCAACTGATCAGACAAAAGAAGCCGGTTATGGAGCAATGAAGAAGATTCTAACCGGGACAGAATTGCCAACAGCCATTTTTTGTGCCAACGATACCACCGCTTTGGGTGTACTGCAGGCGTTAAAAGAACATAAAAAAAGAGGGTATGTACCCTCTATTATTTCCATTGATAATATCAAAGCTTCGGAGAAAACGACTCCGATGTTAACTACCATCCATATTCCAAAGAAGCAGATGGCTCATCTGGCGTTACTGATGCTTCTGGACCGCAAATGGGAGAAGCATGAAGAACGTATTCGTGTGGAACTTCCGTGCCGATTGGTCGAACGGGATAGCTGTACTTTTTGTGTGCGTTAGGAATTGGGTTCCTGAAAAGAGAACATCCATAGTTTACAAACTCAAATAATTCCGCATGCTTTTCAACGCAGATTTTTCCAGACGACTGACCTGAGCCTGGGAAATATGGATTTCTCTGGCGACTTCCATTTGGGTCTTTCCTTCAAAAAAGCGAAGCTGAATAATAAGATGTTCCCGTTCGTTCAGGCGACTCATGGCATCGTTCAGGGACAATTCTTCAATCCAGCGGTCTTCCCTATTTTTCTTGTCACTGATCTGATCCATCACATACAGGGTATCATTGCCATCGGTGTAGACCGGATCATAGAGACTGACAGGACTTTGAATTGCATCCAGAGCAAATACAATGTCTTCTTCCGGAATGCCGATTTCTTCTGCGACTTCTGACAGAGTGGGATCCTGATTGTTTTTCCGGGTCATCAATTCCTGGGCATGTAGTGCTTTGTAAGCGGTGTCCCGCAAAGAACGACTGACACGAACGGCATTGTTATCCCTAAGATATCGCCGAACTTCTCCGATGATCATCGGAACTGCGTAGGTGGAAAATTTTACCTGCATGGTAGGGTCAAAGTTGTCGATGGACTTAATCAGTCCAATGCATCCAATCTGGAACAGGTCATCTACGTTTTCATTGGAATTGGAAAAGCGTCGAATAATACTTAGGACCAGTCGCAGGTTTCCTCGAATGTAAGTCTCGCGGGCTTCCATATCGCCCGCCTGGATCCGCTCAAACAGAGAAGCTTTTTCCTCTTCTTTCAAGACAGGGAGAGTAGCGGTATTCACCCCGGAAATTTCTACTTTGTAGGAACTCATAGTTGTATGCCTCCCGAAAAAACTGATAGTAAAAGAATGCGCAGAACCACAAAAAACTATTCAGTCATTTGGATGTATTTTGGAAAGAAAAAGAAATGAAACAACTGACAAGACAATTGTAAAGACTTGTGGTATAATGAGAGCGTTTGAAAAAAAGGAATCACAGGAAGGAAAGAAAATAGAATGAAAAAATATATCAGTCATTTACTAATAGATGGACTAAGTGGCATGGCTCTGGGCTTGTTCTCCACATTGATCATCGGAACGATCATTGGTCAGATCGGAACGCTGATTGGAAATGATATCGGAACGTATTTGATTGCAATTTCCAATGTGGCAAAGACAATCACAGGCGCCGGTATTGGCGTAGGTGTGGCATGCAAGTTCAAGGAAGGGCCGCTTGTGACCGTATCAGCAGCAGTTGCAGGTATGATCGGTGCCTTTCCAAATATTGGTGCAGAAGCCTTTGTACTGGGAAAAGCAGGGGAACCATTGGGGGCTTTCGTTGCAGCTTTAGTTGCCATTGAAATTGGACATCTTGTTGCAGGAAAGACAAAAATCGATATTATTGTGACACCATTGGTATCTATTTGTGCAGGTGCGGTGGCTGGACTGTTAGTTGGACCACCGATTTCCCGTTTTATGTACTGGCTGGGTAATCTGGTCAACATTAACGTGGAATCCAATCCGGTCATCGGTGGCATAGCAGTGTCTGTTTTGATGGGGATGATTCTGACCTTGCCGATCAGCTCGGCGGCTCTGGGTGTTTCTATGGGACTGACAGGCCTGGCTGCCGGTGCGGCCACTATTGGATGCTGTTGTCAGATGGTAGGTTTTGCTGTGGCAAGTTATCGGGAAAACAAGATGGGCGGGCTGATTGCCCAGGGAATCGGAACGTCCATGTTACAGGTTCCAAATATTGTGAAAAAGCCAATTATATGGCTGCCGCCGATTATTTCCAGTGCCATCTTAGGACCAATCGCATCCGCTGTATTGCACATGGTCAACACCCCTATTGGTTCCGGCATGGGAACTTCCGGGTTTGTAGGACAGATAGCGGCAGTAGGCGCAATGGCAGAAGCAGGTGCAGCACCGGGTATGATTGTCCTGCAGATTGCGCTGATGCATTTTGTACTTCCGGCAGTGTTAACGCTTCTTATTTCAGAAGCGATGCGAAAACTTGAATGGATCAAAGCAGGAGATATGAAACTGGATATTTAGACTTGGTGATTGATTTTGAAAGACTTTGAGTGGTAATTATTTAAATATCTTATCTTGCACCTGCCACCAAAAAGCATTATACTCAGATAGAAGTTTGCACTTCCATCTGAGTATGCGCTCCGCGAGGATGCGCAGAAATTCGGATGCGAATTATGTCAGCTAATGCTGACCCGAATTTCGCGCCAATGCTTGTGAACAAGTGTTGATAAAACAGATTCAGAATAGAAAGGGAAGTTTGACCTATGAAAAAAATCCTCGATTTAATTACGGAAGAAGTAACCGCAGCATTTATGCAGGCTGGTTATGAAGAAAAATTCGGAAAAGTAACATTATCAAATAGACCAGATTTGTGTGAATATCAGTGTAATGGAGCAATGGCTGCAGCAAAACAGTATAAGAAGGCACCATTTATGATTGCAGACGAAGTGGCGGCGTTGTTGACAGACAATGCAATGTTCTCTGCAGTGGATTCTGTAAAACCTGGTTTCTTAAATTTGAAAATAAATGAAACCTGCCTGGCATCTTATTTAAACCAGATGCAGGCAGATGATAAATTAGGCGTGGAAAAAGTAGCAGAGCCACAGACCATCATGATCGACTATGGCGGACCAA
Source organism: Eubacterium sp. (assembly GCA_017472565.1). Classification (GTDB taxonomy): domain Bacteria; phylum Bacillota; class Clostridia; order Lachnospirales; family Lachnospiraceae; genus Brotonthovivens. The sequence continues at coordinate 73,322 of JAFUPY010000038.1, read as the reverse complement.
ATGTTGCAAAACCACTTCATGTTGGACATCTTCGTTCTGCAGTTATCGGTGAAGCAGTGAAACGTATGGGCAAGTTCATGGGTCATGAGATGATCGGTGACGTGCATCTTGGTGACTGGGGACTGCAGATGGGCCTGATCATCGTAGAGTTAAAAGAGCGTAAGCCAGAGCTGGTTTACTTTGATGCAGCTTACGAAGGAGATTACCCGGAAGAAGCACCATTTGTGATTGCGGAATTGGAAGAAATCTATCCAACCGCAAGTGCAAAGTCCAAGGAAGACGAAGTCTACAAAGAAGCTGCAATGCAGGCAACCTATGAACTGCAGAATGGCAGAAAAGGTTATCAGGCACTGTTAAAGCATATCTTACATGTGTCTGTAACAGACCTGAAAAAGAACTACGAAAAGCTGAACGTATCTTTCGAACTTTGGAAGGGGGAATCCGATGCGCAGCCTTACATCCCAGATATGGTAGATAAGATGAAAGCAGGCGGATTTGCCTATGAAAGCGAAGGCGCTTTGGTCGTAGATGTAAAAGAAGATACAGATACGAAGGAAATTCCTCCGTGCATCATTTTAAAATCAGATGGTGCATCTCTTTACAGCACCACAGACCTTGCAACACTGGTAATGCGTATGGAAGATTATGATCCGGAAACCATTATCTATATCACAGATAAACGTCAGGAACTTCACTTTAAGCAGGTATTCCGCTGCGCAAAGAAAACCGGTATTGTTAAACCAGAGACAGAACTGAAACACATTGGTTTCGGCACTATGAATGGCAAAGACGGCAAACCATTCAAGACCCGTCAGGGTGGTGTCATGCGTCTGGAGCATCTGCTGGATGATATCAAAGAGCAGATGTACGCTAAAATATGCGAAAACGAAACTATGGACGAGGAAGAAGCAAGAAAGACAGCTCAGTTGGTTGCGTTATCCGCAATAAAATACGGTGATCTTTCCAACCAGGCTTCCAAAGACTATGTATTTGACGTGGAACGATTTACATCCTTCGAAGGCAACACAGGTCCATATATCCTGTATACCATCGTACGTATGAAGTCTATCCTGAAAAAATATGCAGAAACAGGTAAGAGCGCAGAAGGAAAAGCGATTCTTCCGGCAACCTCTGAAAGCGCGAAAGGTCTGATGTTAGAACTGGCCAAATTCAATGGTGTGATGGAAAATGCATTTTCCGAACTCGCCCCACATAAAATATGTGCATACATCTACGATCTTGCAAATGCATTCAATCATTTCTACCACGACACCAAGATCCTGGCAGAAGCAGATGCAGATGTACAGGCAAGCTACATCCGGATGTTGGAATTGACAAAAGATGTTTTGGAAACAAGTATTGACGTGCTTGGATTTGCGGCACCAGAACGCATGTAGACCATGGATTTTTGAACTGGATATCAATAAGGAGGATTTCACATGGATCCAAAGAAAGAATATTATGCCAAAGCGGCAGATACGATTATCAAAAATCTGAAATTACGTCGCATGGAAGGTTATTACTGTGCGACAGCAGCAGAGGCACATGACCTTGTAATGAGCCTGATTCCTGCAGAGTCCAAGGTTTCCTTTGGTGGTTCTGTGACCTTGGCAGAAGCAGGGATTCTTGACACGTTGAGGGCAAGAACCGATATTATGTTATACGACAGAAGCACCTGTACAACACCAGAAGAAATTCAGGAAGTATATCGTCAGTCCTTTTTCTGTGACAGCTATCTGATGAGTACCAATGCCATTACGATCAATGGGGAATTGATCAACATCGACGGTAATGCCAACCGTGTGGCAGCGCTTTGTTATGGACCAGGCCAGGTGATTATCGTTGCAGGCATGAATAAGATTGTGTCTGATATCGAAAGTGGCTACAAGCGCGTAAAAGACATTGCGTCACCGCAGAATGGCATACGTCTGGAACGCAATACGCCATGTTCTGTCAATGGAAAATGCGGTGATTGCTGGGGCGATGGCTGTATGTGCAGCCAGACGGTAGTTACAAGAAGAAGTTCTATTGTAAATCGAATCAAGGTAATTCTTGTGGGAGAAAGCCTGGGATACTAATTTAATAATTGCAGGTGCGGAACAGGATGATTTTTCCTTTGGAAAGATTATTTACAGCAAGAAATTGTAAAGGGAGTTCACAGAATGTGGATTCCCTTTTATATGTCGAGAATGCCTCTGATTTCTTAGTGAATAAATATACCACTGGATAATGCTTCTGATTTGATTGTGTAAAATACATTTCTCACTTGCCCTTTTTGCTGCCATTGTAGTATTATATTTGTTTAGGTGTACAAAACTATAAAAGGAGGGAAAGAAGAGCATATGAGAAAGAATTTAAAACGTTTATTCAAGTATTACAAACCATATCGTGGTATTTTCTGGGCGGACATGTTTTTTGCATTGGTTGCCGCAGCAGTCGCTCTGACCATTCCTTTGATTGTGCGATATATTACGTCTGAGGTGGTGTATTTTGAAGCGGGAGAATCCCTACAGACCATCATCCGTCTCGGTGTTTTCATGGTTGTACTGATTCTTATTCAGCTTTACAGTCAGTTTTTTATCACCAACTATGGACATGTGATGGGAGCAAAGATCGAGTATGACATGCGGGCGGAGATTTTCTCTCATTACCAGAAGCTGTCGTTCCGTTTTTTTGATGACCAGAAGGTTGGGCAATTGATGTCACGCATCACCTCTGACTTGTTTGATATTACAGAACTGCTGCACCATGGACCGGAAAACATTGTGATTTCCATTATCAAGCTGTTCGGTGCACTGATTATTATGGTTACTATCAGCCCAAAACTGACATTGGCGGCCTTTGCACTGGTTCCGATCATGCTGATCTATGCCTTTATCTTTAACCGCAAAATGAAAAAGGCATTCAAGATGAATCGTGTGCGCATTGCAGAAATTAATGGGCAGATTGAGGACAATCTTTCCGGTATCCGCGTAGTGAAGTCCTTTGCCAATGAAGAAATTGAGAGAAAGAAATTCCAGCTTGGAAACAACGGTTTTTTGGCTTCCAAGAAAAATACCTATCGCTACATGGGTGGCTACCACTCCGGTATGAATGCCTTTACCATGGCGATTACTGTTGTGGTAATCATTTCCGGTGGTATTATGATGACCAATGGCACTTGCGATGTAACAGATTTGATTACTTTCTTGCTGTACATCAACGTGTTTACCGATCCAATCAAGATTCTGATCGAGTTTACCGAGCAGTTCCAGAATGGATATTCCGGGTTTGAGCGCTTTGTGGAAATTCTGGAAATTGAACCGGATATTCAGGATACCAAAGATGCCAGGGAGTTGAAGGATGTGCGTGGGGATATTTCCTTTGAGGATGTTTCTTTCCACTATGCAGACTCGGATCAGATGGTTCTGCAAAATGTATCTCTGGATGTAAAAGCGGGAGAGTACATTGCCCTTGTCGGCCCGTCTGGTGTGGGTAAGACCACCATGTGCAGTTTGATTCCAAGATTTTACGAACCAACTTCCGGTGTGATTCGTGTGGATGGTCAGGACATTCGCACACTGACACAGAAAAGCCTGCGCAATCATATTGGTATCGTGCAGCAGGATGTATATCTGTTTGCGGGAACCATTTTTGAAAATATCCAGTATGGAAGGCCTGATGCTACCCGTGAGGAAGTCATTGAGGCAGCAAAAAGAGCCAATGCCCATGCATTTATCATGGCATTCCCGGATGGATATGATACCGATATCGGTCAGCGTGGTGTAAAATTGTCCGGCGGACAAAAACAGAGACTTTCCATTGCCCGTGTGTTTTTGAAAAATCCACCGATTTTGATTTTTGACGAGGCAACTTCTGCTTTGGATAACGAAAGCGAAAAGGTGGTGCAGGAGTCTCTGGAGACATTGGCGAAAAACCGTACCACATTTGTGATTGCCCATCGTCTGTCAACGATCCGAAATGCAGAAAAGATTCTGGTGCTGACAGAAAATGGTATTGCGGAAAGCGGCAGTCATGCAGAACTGATTTCAAGGGATGGTATTTACAAGAAACTTTACGAGATTCAATACTAGTCAAATTGGAAATACTTGTAATTGTTTGCTGCATTTCTTTGCGGCTGATTTTAGAAGAAATAGGAAAATAGAATGGCATTAAAAAAGATTGAATTAGAAGATCGGGAATTGTTGGATCGCTATCTTTTGACCAAAGAAGACAGGTCTTGTGATATGGTGTTCCCCAACATTTTTCTCTGGTCCAGAAAATATAAAGTAGGATATGAAATTGTAGAAGATTGTCTGGTTTTTGGAGAAGAAGGGCGTCAAAATGTGAACCGTTCCTTTCCGTTTGGAACCGAGGAAAACAAACGCCGCGCTGTACTGCATTTTATGAAGCAGGCAAAAGAAAATGGCGGTGAATGGTTCTTTAATCTGACCACAGAAAGCGATTTCGCATTGCTGGAAAAATGGTTTCCAGGATGTTTTACGATTCAGTACAACCGTGATCGTGCAGATTACGTATATGAGACAGAAAAACTGGCAACGCTGTCCGGCAAAAAATATCACAAAAAGAAAAATCATGTCAACAAGTTTAAAAGTCTGTATCCAGATTGGTCCTATGAACGCATTACAGATGACAATGTGGAAGAGTGTTTTCAGATGGCGTTAAAGTGGCGTACGCTCAATGGCTGTGACGATGATGAAGAGAAGAATGACGAGATGTGTGTAACCATGAATGCATTGCGCCTGATAAAAGAACTTCGTCTGTCTGGCGGGTTGCTCCGTGTAAATGGGGAAGTGGTGGCATTTGCCATAGGGGAGCCACTGCGTAAGGATATGTTTTGTGTTCATATTGAAAAAGCGCTGACCGAGATTCAGGGAGCGTATCCAATGATCAACCAGCAGTTTGTGCTCCACGAATGTATGGACTATAAATATGTGAATCGGGAGGAAGACACTGGACTGGAAGGTCTGCGGAAAGCCAAGGAATCCTATCGACCGGTGTTCCTGGTGAATAAGGGATATGCCCACCTTGACATTTCCAGGTGTGAGGCTTATATTTAGTTTGTTTGTTGAAACTAACCATCGTTTATATAAATTAAGGAGAATCGCTATGACAAAGATTGACATTATCTCCGGTTTCCTTGGAGCTGGAAAAACAACTTTTATTAAAAAAATGTTAGAAGAAGTATTCAAAGATGAGAAAGTTGTTCTTGTTGAAAATGAATACGGTGAAGTAGGGATCGACGGCGGATTTTTAAAAGACGCTGGAATCGAAATCAGAGAAATCAACTCCGGCTGTATCTGCTGTACACTGGTTGGTGACTTCAGCAGAAGCTTAAACGAAGTGCTGGAAACCTATCATCCAGACAGAATTATTATTGAACCTTCTGGTGTAGGCAAGCTTTCTGACGTACTCGCATCTATCAAAAGAATGGAAGAAACACATGATGTACAGGTCAACGCACTGGTTGCTGTTGCCAATGTATTAAAAACAAGCAAACAGATGCGTGCATTTGGTGAATTCTTCAGAAATCAGATTGAAAATGCAGCAACCATCGTTCTTAGCCGCACACAGAGTGCGACACCAGAACAGTTAGAAAAATGTGTAAAAGATATTAAGGAAGCCAATCCAAATGCTGTTATCATTACAACACCATGGGATCAGATCACAGGTGAACAGATTCTTCATGCAATGGAACATCAGGATGACCTTAAGGCAGCATTATTAGAAGAAGCAAAACATCATCATGACCATGAGCATGATCATCACCACGACCATGATGAAGACTGCGACTGCGGTTGCCACGACCATGAGCACCATCACCATGACCATGATGAAGACTGCGACTGCGGCTGCCACGACCATCATGAGCATCATCATGACCATCATGCTGACGAAATCTTTACAAGCTGGGGCAGAGAAACTCCACGCAAATTCACAAAAGAAGGCATCGAGTCTATCTTAAAAGCACTTTGCGATACCCAGGACTACGGTGAAATCTTACGTGCAAAAGGCATGGTTCCAGCAGAAGACGGCACATGGATCTACTTCGACATGGTTCCAGGCGAATACGAAATCCGTCAGGGACAGCCAGACTACACAGGTCGATTATGTGTAATTGGAACTAATGTAGATGAAGCAGGATTAGAAACATTATTTGGCTTAATTTAGGAGAGAAAGACATGGAAATCCCAGTATATTTATTTACCGGCTTCATGGACAGCGGCAAAACATCCCTGATCATGGAAACCCTGCTGGAAAATGATTTTGGCGTTGGAAACAGAAGTCTTATCATTGCCTGCGAGGACGGTGATGTGGAATACGACGAAGAAAAACTTGCGGAATATAAAACACTGGTAGTGGGTGTGCAGTCGGAAGAAGAATTTACCGAAAGCTACCTTCAGGCCTGTGATACAGAGTTCCAGCCAGATCAGGTATTTATCGAATACAACGGTACATGGGAAGCGGCCAAGATTCTGGAAATGAATCTTCCAAAGGATTGGGTCATCGTACAGCAGCTTGCAACGGTAGATGCTTCCACATACGAAATGTACTTAAACAACATGCGTTCCATGATGATGGAGCAGGTGTTCAATGCAGATGTGGTTATTTTCAACCGCTGTACGGAGGAAACACCAAAGGCAAAGTTCCGCCGTACCATTAAGGCCATCAACCGTAAGGCACAGTGTGTGTATGAGCGTGAAGACGGGTCCATTGATCAGAGCGATATGGAAGAACTGCCATACGATATCAATCAGGATCTGATTCACATCACAGACGAAGACTACGGTATCTTTTACCTGGATGTGCAGGATCATCCGGAAAACTATGCCGGCAAAAAGGTTCGATTCTTGGGCTATGTATATCGTCCGGAAAAACTGGGCAAGAAGCCAATGTTCGTGCCAGGCCGTTTTGCTATGACATGCTGCGAGGATGACATTCAATTCATCGGTTTTAAATGCAAGTATGACAGAGCCAAAGAACTTGGTCATAAGACCTGGATTGATATTACAGCAGAGATCAAAGTAGAGTTTGCCAAGGAGTATCGAGGCAAAGGACCTGTTTTGTATGCGGTAGAGGTCAATCCGGCAGAAGCACCAGCAGATGAGTTGGTATATTTTAGCTAAAATATAAGAAAAATATTGTATTTTTATAAGTACAAAGTTATCCCTTGGAAGGTTAATTTCTAAGAACCTTCCAAGGGATTTTTAAATTCTAATAAATATTTGTGCAAATACAACAAAAAACAAAGTTGTTAGTATGAAAAATGACCAAATAAAATCGCTTAAAAATATAAAAATGTACAAAATGGTAATTACCTTTGCGGGTTACCAAATGGTTCCTAGATAACAATTTTGTATGTATTGCATAAAAAACAAAAATTACCTATACTAAGAGTAACGAATTTTGCCAAAAATTTCTTGGCAGGATTTAGGTTGTTCGTATATCGAAAGGAGATAGTATTATGGTAAAAAACACATTTGAAAACGCAACAGTTTACGAAGCACCAGGACATCATGGCGTGGTTCTGAGAAGATTCCACGGCAAAGAAGAAACAGGCGCTCAGAAATTCTGGGTTGGTATGTCTCACTTTGAACCACACGGTGGCGCAGGTTGGGGATATGCTGACAATGCATGCGAAAAAGTTTACTACATCTTACAGGGTCAGATGACAGTAAGAGACAGAGAAGGTAACGAATGGAAACTTAATGTTGGCGATACATTCTCTATGGGACCAAACGAAGAACGTTACTTCGAAAATGAAACAGATTACGCTGCAAGAGTTCTCGTAATCATCACATATCCAGGAGTTTAATTGAACGATCACTTGTTTCAATATTGACAGGAATCCGTTGTGGAACCACGCGGTATAAACATTATTTTTAGGAGGACCAATCAAAATGGTTAGTGTAAAAAAAGAATTTGTACAGAATATGTTTTCTGTTGAAGGTAAAGTTGCATTAGTAACAGGTGCTACAGGCGCTTTAGGTAAAGTTTTAGCAAAAGCTTATGGTTATGCTGGCGCTAAAGTTATGATGACAGGCCGTAACGCAGGCAAATTACAGGAATTACAGGATGAATTCGCAGCTGAAGGTATCGACAGCGCATATGTAACAGGCGATCCTGCAAAAGTAGAAGACGTACAGGCTATCGTAGCTGCTACAGTTGAAAAATATGGCGAAATCAACATCCTTGCTGTTTGCCATGGTTACAACAAACCACAGAACATCCTTGATCAGTCTGTAGAAGATTGGCAGTACATCATGGATGCTGACTGTAAATCCGTATATATCGTTCTTAAATACGTTGCTCACCAGATGGTTGAACAGGGTAAAGGCGGTAAGATCGTAGTTGTTACATCTCAGAGATCCAAACGTGGTATGGCTGGTTACACAGGATACTGTACATCTAAAGGTGGTGCAGACCTTATGGTAGCTTCCATGGCTTGTGACTTATCTGCAAAATACGGTATCAACGTTAACTCCATTCTTCCAACTGTATTCCGTAGCGAATTAACAGAATGGATGTTTGATGAAACATCTGAAGTATACAAAAACTTCATGAAACGTGAACCAATCGGTCGTCTTGCTGAACCAGAAGATTTCGTAGGATACGCTTTATTCTTATCCTCTGACGCTTCTAACTTCATCACAGGTTCTGCATGTGACTGCTCCGGTGGTTACTTAGTTTGCTAATTAGTATAGATTAAGGAGATTTTAAAAATGGCTAAGTTAACAAAATTCGTTGTTTGCGGCGGCGGTATGATGGGTAGTGCAATCGCTCAGGTATTAGCTAGCATCGAAGGTGCAGAAGTAACAATTCTTCGTTCTTCCAATCGTGGACCAGACATCCGCGATAAAGTACGCGATAACCTTCAGCAGTTAGTTGATAAGGGAGTTTTCGAACCATCCTATATCGATGAAATCGTATCCAAAATCAATATCGCTTTTGATAAAAATGAAGAATGCGTTAAAAATGCAGAACTCTTTATCGAATGTGTACCAGAAGTAATGGAAATCAAACAGGACTTATTTGCAGGTCTGGAAGAAGTAGTTTCTGAAAAAGCAATCTTCTTAACAAATACATCTGTAATGAGCCCAACAGAAATTGCTTCCAAATGTAAACACAAAGAAAGAGTTGCAGGCGCACACTTCTGGAATCCAGCACACCTTATTCCATTAGTAGAAGTTGTTAAAACTCCAGATACATCTGATGAAGTTATCGACATCGTAATGGAAACATTAACAGCAGCTGGTAAAAAACCAGTTCTTTGTAAAAAAGACGTTCCTGGATTTATCGCAAACAGAATGCAGCATGCTTTATGGCGTGAAGCAATCTCTATCGTTGATCAGGGTATCGCTGATGCTAAGACTGTTGACGATGCATGTAAATACAGCTTTGGTTTAAGACTTCCATACTTACCACCATTAGTAAACTCTGATATGGTTGGTACACAGCTTACATGGAACATCCACAGCTATGTATTAAAACATCTGGCAGACAATCATGAACCATCTCCAATCGTGAAAGAAATGTTAGAAGCTGAGAAACTTGGTTTCCGTGCTGAAACAATCGATGGTTATAAAGAAGGTTTCATGAAGTATACAGAAGAAGAAATCGCTGAAACCAACGCAGGATTAAACGAATATCTTATCAAGATGGTATACGGCAAATAATCTTGCCATCCCTGGCTATACTATAGCAAGGCACAATTCATTGATGATATACGGACATGCTGCTTAGCAGCATGCTCCGTATCAAAATTATATTTATATTTATTTTACGGAGGTAACTTAAAATGGGAAAAGTAGTTGTAGATTTAGCGCATCCATTTAGTGCAGAAATTCCACGTTGGCCATATTTTGACAAGCCAGATATCGTAGGAGCACATTCCATGGCAAAAGGTGGTGTTCTTACACAGAGAATCACATGTACAATGCATACAGGTACACACTGTGATGCACCACGTCACGTTATGGAATACGAATTCGATGGCAGACGTGCTCGTTATACACATGAAATGCCAGCTGATGCTTATGCAGGCGAAGCTATCGTATTCAAAATCGATATCGAACCATGGGGTCTGATCACAGACGAACATCTTGATGCTTGTATGAAAGAATACGGCTTAAAAGACGGTGATCTGAAAGGCAAGATCCTTTGCATTAACTCTGGTATGCATCGTTACTTCGACGATTCCAAAGCTTACTATCATTACGCAGCTGGTACAGGTAACAAAGCTGGTAAATGGTTTGTAAAACAGGGCGTTAAATGTGTAGCTATGGACGGTCAGGCTCTTGACCACCCACTTCACACAGCTATGGGTACTAACGGTATGACAAGAATGAACCTTCTTGGTGCTACTGGTAGACCAATCGTAGAAGAATACAAAGAACTCTTTGGCGAAGAAGCTTACGCTGAATTCGATAAAGAAGAATACATCAGAATCTTCGGTCAGGAAAAATACGATGAAAACTTCGGTGACTTAGAAGCTATCGGATGCTGGGGAACATGGGAACCATGTCACAAAGAAATGCTTGGTCATGGTATCGTTGGTGTTGAAAACCTTGGTGGTGATCTTGATCAGATTATTCCAGGTAGATGGTTTGAATTCCACTGCTACCCAATCAGATGGTACATGGGCGATGGCTCTATGGCTCATCCAGTTGCTTACGTTGATGAAGAAAACATCGACAAATCCGTTCCAGAAAGAAAATACAAATACTGCGGAACAGGTTATGGTGAAGAAGCAGATTACGGTCTTTCCGGTCTTGATTACATCCAGAGACTTTTCAACCGTAACAAATAATTTTGATTGGATTTATCAAAAAAATATAAGAATAAGCCCGTTGCAGTAGTGCAATGGGCTTGTTCAAAGTTTATAAATAAGAAATGAGGAAAAACAAAAATGGCAAAGAAAACTATTATCACAGCTGCTGTAACAGGCGCATGGCCAAAAAAAGAAAACAACCCTAACGTACCAATGACACCATCAGAAATCGCTGATGATGTATACGCTTGCTGGAAAGCCGGCGCTGCAATCGCTCATCTTCATATGAGAGATGACAACGGTAACGGTGTTATGGATCCTGTTAAATTCAAAGAAACAGTTGATTTAATCCATGAAAGATACCCAGATTGTGATATCATCCTTAACTTAACAACATCTGGTGATATCCACGCTGATGATGAACTTCGTGTTGCTCACATCAAAGAATTAAAACCAGAAATGGCTTCTTATGACTGTGGTTCTATGAACTGGTTACACAGTGGTTTATTCTTAAATACACCAAAATTCTTAACAGACTGTGGTTACTTATTCCAGGAAACTGGTACAAAACCAGAAATCGAAGTATTCGATCCAGGTATGATCGGAAATGCTGCTTACTACCTGAAAAAAGGTGTGTTAAAAGCTCCATTACACTTCCAGTTCTGTATGGGATGTGCTAACGGTATCCCAGGTTCTATGAAGAACTTAGTATTCATGAAAGAAACTATGGAAGCTCTTTGCCCAGGTTCTACATGGTCTTGCTTCGGTGTTGGCCACAGCGCATTAGAAATGCTCTATGGTGCAGTAGCACTTGGCGGACATATCCGTGTAGGTATGGAAGACAACGTTATGTACGCGAAAGGCGTTCTTGCTGACAGCAACGCTCAGTTCGTTGAAAGAGCAGCACGTGTTATCCGTGAATATGGTAACGAAGTTGCTACTCCAGACGAAGCTCGTGAAATCCTTGGCATGAAATAATCGGAGGGTGAACCATGACTTGGGGAGCTTTATATATGTACTACCATTGCCCTGAATGCGGATTCAAGTTCGAATATGCCCTTGACCTGATGCAGGAATTTGGCGAAGAGTTCGGCTATTGTCCAAAATGTAAAGTAATGGGTGTTTACGAAAAAGAAGGTGCACGTCAGGTAGACGATGCAGAATACTTTGAAGTAGAATAGTGAGAAGGAGACCTGTGATTGCAGGTCTCTTTTTTTACGATATAGTTGGTTTACAATTTAACAAAGTTGTGGCATAATAAAGCAAGGATTTGTTATTATGCAAAATATCAAATGTAAAATTTCGATTTGGGATAACAAACGCATCTATTTTGTGTTTTACTATAAATACATTGAGACAAGAGGAGAAGTATTCCATGGCTGTTATTAAAAGAATGTCCCTGGTTGATCAGGTTTATGAAAAATTAAAGGAAAGAATTGTTGGCTTGGAACTTCCATTTGGAAGTAAGTTAAATGTTAGTAAATTACAGGAAGAGTATGGTGTAAGCTCCACCCCTGTAAGAGAGGCATTGAACAGACTGCTAAACGAAGGTTTGATTGAATTTGAAAACAATGTTGGTGCCCGTGTGATTGATGTGACTCCGGATGATGTGCGTATGTTCCAGGAAGTGTCCTTTGCTTATGAGATGACAGCAGCACGATACGCGATGAAACGTGGTAACATTGAAGAAATGGCTGCAGAAATCGGTGCATTTATTGAGGATTACAGACATTCTGATGGTGTGATCCAAAGCTGTCAGTGCATAAAAAGCATTAAAGATGTGTTCTTTAAAAATTCAAACAACAGCTTGCTGGTCAACAACATGGCTTCTTTGACCGGTATGGATCAGATTCTTCATGCATTGTTTGCAATGCCAAGAGAAGAAGGGGGCAGTGGGGAACTCTACCACACAGGTATTACATATTTTGAAACTATTTACGAAGCAGTAAAAGAAAACGATTTTGCAAAAGTATGTGATGGGTTGGAAGGACACCAGCTTTGGGCAAGAAATTATATCGTAAAAAATCTGGAAACAGTAAAAAAACGTCAGAGTGAAATGTAGAAAGCCAGACCGTTGGACGAGAGAAGTTCAGCGGTCTTTTTATATATTGCCAGCCAGAATTAAATATCTTGCATAATATAAAATATATTTCATAAAATTTATTCTTGAGTTTACCTATGCAATATGCTATAATTTTCCTAGTTTAGCGCAAGCTAATGTGGAACGAATTTCAATAAACACATAACAAAAGGAGAAGAGTCTTATGGTATTAAAAAATTTTGACATTCTTGTTGAAAAAGTAAAAAGTTTTCCAGAACCAATGAAGGTTGTTGTTGCTGCTGCAGGTGATGAACACACATTAGAAGCAGTAAAAGAAGGTATGGATGAAGGCATTGTGAAACCAGTATTAGTTGGTGACAAAGCAAAAATCGATGATATTTCTGCAAAGATTGGTTTAGTAGTTGATGAAGCAGATATTTATGATGTTCCAGATGCAGATGAAGCAGCACAGAAAACAGTACAGTTAATTCATGAAGGCAAAGGTGATTTTATTCTGAAAGGAAACATTGATACTTCCAGACTCTTAAAACCAGTTGTAAATAAAGAAACAGGTCTTGGTACAGGTCGTGTCATGTCCCATTTTGTATTTGACGAACTTCCATATTACCACAAATTACTTGTTACAACAGACGGTGGTATGATGACATACCCAACTTTAGAACAGAAAAAACAGATTATTGAAAATACAGTAGATGTTCTGAAGAAACTTGGTTATGAATGTCCAAAGATTGCATGTGTAGCTGCTGTTGAAAAAGTAAATCCAAAGATGCCGGAAACTGTAGAAGCAGACGCATTAAAACAGATGTATCTCAATGGCGAAATCAAAGACTGCATCATTGAAGGACCAATCTCTCTCGACCTTGCAATTGACGCTGAAAGTGCTAAAATCAAAGGCTTTGAAAGCCCAGTTGCAGGTGATGCTGACGTTATCCTTGTTCCAAATATCCAGGTTGGTAACGTATTAGGAAAAGCAATCACATTCATTGCAAAAGGTAACATGGCTGGATTTGTTGTAGGATCTAAAGTACCAGTTGTATTCACATCCAGAGGATCAACAGCAAAAGAAAAATTCTTATCCTTAGTACTTGCAGCTGCTGTAAGTGCTGGTAAAACAGAATAAGTAACAGGCAAAGCAAATCAAATTTTCCAAAACTATCTCAATAAAAATCTCCTCGTGAAGTTCACGGGGAGATTTTGAATTTACATCAATCATTATAATATTTGCAATAAAAAAGAATGGAGTTGATCCATTCTTTTTTATTCTTCTTCTGAGTGAATTTTGTGCTGGTAGGTATCCAAGATGTCTTTTAATGCATCTTCGTACTTGGCTTCGGTATGTACTTTGAAAGCGTCAGGATCAATTGGAAGCTTTAAGCTGTCCAGACGACGAACGCTCCATACATAGAGAATATCCAATGCTGGAACCAGATCTTCGCCAAGTGGGGTTAAGATATATTCTACCTTAAGTGGAATGGTATTATACTGAATTCTCTGAACCAGACCATCGTTTGTCAGTTCTTTTAACTGCTGACTTAACACTTTCTCACTTACGCCAAGTGTCTTTTTGGTTTCATTAAAACGAATCTTACCATAATGATGAATATGGTGAAGAATGGTCATTTTCCATTTTCCTGAAATACAATTTGTTACAAAATGATAAGGATTTACATAGTCCATAGGGGCCCTCCTTTTAGATATATCGGAATGATATGAATGCAATACTTTAGTGGACGAAAAAGGTTATTAGTATCATACAGGTAACCTTTTGTCCGTTTTATTGTAACATACATTTTTAATATTTCAAGAGAAAATACCAGGTATTTGTGCAAAAATATTAGGAAGTGTGCTAAAATAGACGGGATAACATCAAGTAAGGAGTCTTTTTATGGAAAATAGAGTGAATAAAGTAGAAGAAAATCACGCAAAGGGCTATAACTGTTGCCAGTGTGTCGTCTGTGCCTACAGTGATTTGCTGGGCGTGGATGAAGAAATACTATTTAAAGTGTCTGAAGGTTTTGGCCTTGGTATGGGTATGATGGGCACTTGTGGTGCTGCAACTGGTATGTTCATGGCTGCTGGTCTGAAAAACAGTGCCGGGAATCCGGAAGCGAAACTGACCAAGCCACAGACAATGGCGCTGGTAAAGGAACTGCGGGAAGAATTTGAAAAACGAGTTGGTTCTCTGGAATGCCGTGTGATCAAGGGTGTTGATACAGGGAACATGTTGATGAGTTGTAATGACTGCATCAAAGAAGGAATTCGTATCGTTGGCGAGAAGCTATTTGGTTTGGAAGAATAGAATCAAAGAAAATAGTTCTTGTTTCACGAATGCTTATAATGAATAGAAGGATAGGAATTGTTTAAATATGAGAAGTAGTGGAATTTTAATGCATATTTCCTCTTTGCCGTCTCCATATGGAATAGGTACTTTGGGAGATGAAGCAAGAAGATATGTTGATTTTTTAGCTGCATCCGGTCAGCAGTATTGGCAGATGCTTCCAATCTGTCCAACCGGATATGGGGATTCCCCATACCAGTCATTTTCAGCCTTTGCAGGCAATCCTTATTTTGTGGATCTGACCTATTTATGCTATGATGGATTATTAAAAAAAGAAGAGATTGAAAGCTGTTTCTGGGGAGGCGATGAGACACAGGTCGACTATGGTGTTGTATATGAGAGCCGCAAAAAGGTTTTACACATTGCATATGACCGTTTTTTGAAGCAGATTCCAGATGAATATGAAGCTTTTTGTGAAAAAGAAGCTTACTGGATGGATGACTATGCTTTATACATGGCGATTAAAGAGGCGAATGAAAACAAATGCTGGAAAGAATGGCCGGATGATTTGAAGTTTCGTCGTGTGAGAGCATTAAATAAAGCAAAAAAAGAATTGGCATACGAAATTGGCTATTACAAAGCGGTTCAGTTTTGGTTTTCCTGCCACTGGAATGCTTTGAAGGAATATGCGCAGGCAAGAGGCATTCAGATGATCGGGGATCTTCCAATCTACGTGTCTGGAGACAGTGCTGATATCTGGGCCAATCCAAAGCAGTTTTACATGGATAAAAACATGGAATTTATTGATGTTGCCGGATGTCCACCGGATGCATTCTCAGAAGACGGACAATTGTGGGGCAATCCATTGTTCCGCTGGAATGTGATGAAAAAGGATGGCTATGCATGGTGGGTCAAACGAATCAAACGTATGTCAGAGCTGTTTGATGTGGTTCGTATCGACCATTTCCGTGGATTTGCAGGTTATTATGCCATTCCAGGGAAAGACAACACCGCCAAAAATGGTGAATGGAGAAAAGGCCCGGGCATGGATCTGTTCCATGCGCTGAAGGAAAATCTCGGTGAGGTTAACATTATTGTGGAAGATCTTGGCATTTTGACTCCGGATGTATTCCAGTTATTGAAAGACGTTGGCTATCCTGGAATGAAGGTGCTTCAGTTTGCTTTTGATGGCAAGAACGATTCCGCATATTTACCGCACAATCATATCAAAAACAGTATTGTTTATACAGGAACGCATGACAATGACACCATCCTTGGCTGGGTAGAGCATTCTCCAAAAGAAACAGTGGAATATGCCACAGCGTACCTTGGATTAAATGAGGAAGAAGGCTACAACTGGGGTATGATGAAAGCTGCCTGGGCCAGTGTATGCGACATGGCGATTGTTACAATGCAGGATATTCTTGGATTGGATGGTACCGCGAGAATGAACACACCGGCTACATCCGAAGGAAACTGGAAGTGGCGTATGAAGCCAAATGCGTATGACCACAAGCTGGCAGACAAAATCTATGAAAATATGGTCGTTTATGCCAGATTAAAAAAGCAGGAATCATCTTATAACAAAGTATAGGGTTGCAAAAATAAGAAAAACTGTTATGATAAGGATGTATCTATAATAATTTTGTTATAGATACATCTATTATTTTTTGTGGGGTTTTAGCATGAATTTTAAGAGTATCCGATATTTTATAACACTGGCACATTGCCTGAACTTTACACAGGCAGCCAACAAGCATCATATTACCCAGACCGCCATCAGTCGTTATATTGCTTCTTTGGAAGAGCAGGTTGGGGTAAAATTGTTTGACCGAAGTTCCAGAAAGGTTACGCTGACCGAAGCAGGCAGAATCTATGCGGAAGGCATGGAAAAGATGCTGAAGGAATATGATAAATTACTGGAAAAGACAAAAGCAGCAGGCAACACCTATCAGGGACATATCAAGATTGGTATTGGTATTTACGAATACAGCAATATTGAGCACTTTTTTTCTCGATTTTTAGAGACCTATCCAGAAGTCAAAGTGGATATTTTCCAGTTCCCATATAGTACACTGACAGAACAATTCAAGAATAATGAACTGGATCTGATTATTTCTCTGAGCATGAGCAAGGAATCTTATAAAGAAAATCAGCTTCGATGTGTAGATCTGTTCACCAGCGAAAACGTTTTGGTCATCAATCGTGAAAAACTGGAAGAAAAGTATGCCCAGAGTAAGGTGGAAGAAATCCTTCGATCTGAGTATCTTGTGACGAACTGTGAGGAATCTGGTCCCAACTCCTTGAAAATGCTTCGAGGCTTATTGGAACGTGACTTTGGATTTATGCCAGAACAGATTGTACAGACCAACAGTCTGAGTACCCAGCTTTTAATGGCAAAAACAGGACATGGTGTGGCGATTGTACCGGAGTTCATCAGTGAGATTCACGATGATTCTCTGAAAATCCTTACATTGCCACAGAAAAAACCACAGCAATACTGTGCGTTGCAGAAAGCAGATTCCAGAAACGAAGCAGCAACCCTGTTCATGGATTTCTTAGAACAAGTAGAATAAAGAATTTTCCTCCCGCATATACATTTATCAGTATAAACGGGAGGATTTTTTATGGACAAAATCAATGTGAATACATATGACCTGTATAGAGATATTAAAGAGCGAACCAAAGGAGAAATCTACCTGGGAATTGTGGGTCCGGTGCGGACGGGAAAGTCCACTTTTATCAAACGTTTTATGGATTTGCTGGTGATTCCCGGGATGAGTGATGGTGCGGAACGGGAGCGTACCATTGACGAGCTGCCACAGTCTGCACAGGGAAAGACGATCATGACAACGGAGCCAAAGTTTATTCCAAAAGAAGCGGCATCGGTGGCGTTGGCAGAAGATATTCCGGTAAAAATCCGCCTGATTGACTGTGTGGGATTTCTGGTAGACGGGGTCAATGGACATATGGAGGATGGAAATGTGCGCATGGTCAAAACCCCATGGTTAGAGCGGGAGATTCCATTTGCCCAGGCGGCATCCATGGGGACAGAAAAGGTCATTAATGAGCATGCAACCATTGGAATTGTGATTACCACGGATGGCTCCTTTACCGATATCCCAAGGGAAAACTACATTCCTGCAGAGGAAAAAACCATTGAGGAGCTGCGTCGCATCGGCAAGCCATTTATCGTGCTTCTCAATACACCGAAGCCATATAGTCCGGAAAGCGAAGAACTGGCCAAACGATTGACAGAAAAGTACCAGGTGCAGGTGCTTCCCGTCAACTGTGAACAGTTGAAAAAAGAAGATATCCATCACATTCTGGCAGGTATCCTCTATGAATTCCCAATTGAAAAAGTGGAATTTTATATTCCGAGATGGGTGGAAATGCTAAATCAGGATCATCCTGTAAAAGAAACCATTATTCGGAATGCACGAACCATATTAGGGAAACTATGTTACATAAAAGACGCGATTGGAGCAGATTTTTCCGGGGACGAGGATACCATCAAACAGATTCATATGGAATCCGTGGACTATTCCAATGGTGTAGTGAGAATCCGCATCGATTTAGATGAATCTCTCTATTACAAAAACATCAGCGAGTTGACAGGCGTAGACATCGCAGGTGAATATCAGCTTATCAGTATGATTAGGGAACTGGCAGAAGTAAAAAAATCCTATGAAAAAGTGTCGGAAGCTATCAACAGTGTACAGCAAAAAGGCTATGGCGTAGTAGTGCCATCCATGTCAGAAATCGAGATTGAAGAACCAGAATTGATTCATCACGGAAATAAATATGGTGTCAAACTTCGGGCTTCTTCACCATCCATTCATATGATTCGGGCAAATGTAGAGACAGAGATTGCCCCAATCATTGGAAGCGAAGAACAGGCCAAAGACCTGGTCAGCTATATTAACGATAACAAGACAAAAGACGCAGGTGTGTGGGAGACCAACATCTTTGGAAAATCCATCGGCGAACTGATCGAAGATGGTATCCATCGCAAAGTTATGACCATGGATGACGAAAGCCAAATGAAGCTGCAGGACACCATGCAAAAGATTGTTAACGACGGCAATGGTGGATTTGTGTGTATCATCGTATGACGATGTTCTAAAATGATTTTATAAGCAAAAACGTATTTAAAGAGTAGTAAGCGGAACAGAGAAAAATTGCCTCGCGCAAACCGTTTTAAGGTTTGTAAGAGCCAATTTTTTCTGTGACGCTTTTTTTCTTATCAACTGAAACAAATCCTTTCATATCTGTGGGTTGTTCTCTTTACAAATTTTTCCGAATTGGTTATAATAAGCTATTGTGAAAATTAATATGGATTTCTATGCATTATAGGAGGAAAAAGGATATGAATCCAGTTTATGAAAAGTTACTTCGTTGCTATGAAAGTGTAAAAGCAAGAATTGATTTTAAACCAGAAATTGCCATTGTTCTTGGCTCAGGACTTGGTGATTATGCAGATAGAGTGGAACAGGTGGCAACACTTGATTACAGTGAGATTGAAGACTTCCCAGTTTCCACAGCATTAGGACATAAAGGACGTTTTGTTTTTGGTTATATTGAAAACGTACCTGTAGTCGTTATGCAGGGCCGTGTGCATTACTATGAAGGATATGATATCACAGATGTGGTACTTCCTATCAGACTGATGGGTCTGCTTGGTGCAAAGGTATTATTCCTGACCAACGCTTCCGGCGGTATGATGGATGGTATGGAAGTGGGTGACCTGATGCTGATCAGTGGTCATATTTCTAGTCTGGTTCCATCCCCACTGATTGGAAAGAATATCGACGAGCTTGGTGTTCGTTTCCCTGATATGAGTGACGTATATGCCACAGAACTTCGTGATATCATTAAGAACGTTGCAAAAGAATCTGAAGTACCATTAAAAGAAGGTGTTTACATTCAGACAACTGGACCAAACTACGAAACACCACAGGAAATCAAGATGTACAAAATGCTTGGTGCCGATGCGGTTGGTATGTCTACTGCAGTAGAAGCAATGGTGGCAAATCATATGGGCATGAAGGTTTGTGGTATTTCCTGTATTTCCAACCTGGCTGCAGGAATTTCTCAAAATCCGCTGACACACGAAGAGATTCAGGTTGCAGCAGATATGGCTGCACCACGATTCAGAAAACTCGTTCGTAATTCTGTAATCGCTATTTACGAATCATTACAGTAAAGGAAGTGTACTATGAATATTCGTTTTTATAATGCAAAGATTTTAACCTTAGATAAAGAAGAAAATTTTGAAATCATCCAGGGCGAGCTTTGGGTAAAAGGCGATTCCATCTACTATATCGGTGATGGGGTTGCTCCAGAGGCAGAACCAATTGCCTGGGAACGCGAGATTGATGTGGAAGGCAATCTGCTGATGCCAGGTTTTAAAAATGCACACACGCATACTGCGATGACATTTCTTCGTTCCTTCGCAGATGACCTGCCATTGCAGGAATGGTTATACAACCGTGTATTTCCAAAGGAAGGTCAGCTTACCGAAGAAAGTATTTACTATCTGAATGTGCTTGGTATCATGGAATATTTGACAAGTGGTATTACCTCCAATTTTGATATGTATTTCTACCCACCAAAGAATGCACAGGTTTCTATTGATTGCGGATTCCGTACCGTACAGGTTTCCGGCCTGAATAATTTTGGCGGAAGTATCGAAATCGTGGAAGAAAACTACAACATCGTAAATGAAATGAGTGATCTTACAAGTATGCTGATTGGTTTCCATGCAGAGTACACAACCTCACTGGAACTGATGGAAGGCATTGCAGGATTGGCTCAGAAATATAAATCACCAGTATTCATGCACAATTCAGAGACAGCTCTGGAAGTGAAAGAATGTATCGATCGTTGGGGCATGACACCAACACAGATTACGGACAAGCTTGGTATGTACGAATACGGCGGTGGCGGATACCACTGTGTATATCTGGATGACAAGGATATGGAGATTTTTAAGAACAAAAATATGACAGCCGTTACTTGTCCGGCTTCCAACTTAAAGCTTGCCAGCGGCATTGCACCTATCAAGAAATTTGTTGATATGGGCATCAACGTTGCCATCGGTACCGATGGACCGGCCAGCAACAATGCGTTGGATATGTTCCGCGAAATGTATCTGTGTTCCACACTTGCAAAAGTCCGTGAGATGGATGCAGAGTGCGTAGCAGCAGAAAAGATTTTGTATATGGCTACTACAGGCGGTGCAAAAGCAATGGGCTTAGAAGACTGCGATAGACTGGCGCCTGGCAAAAAGGCAGACATTATCATGCTTGACCTTATGCAGCCAAATATGCAGCCAGAAAACAACATCGTAAAAAATATTGTTTACAGCGGCA
Organism: Eubacterium sp.; assembly: GCA_017472565.1. Classification (GTDB taxonomy): domain Bacteria; phylum Bacillota; class Clostridia; order Lachnospirales; family Lachnospiraceae; genus Brotonthovivens. The sequence continues at coordinate 51,837 of JAFUPY010000038.1, read as the reverse complement.
GCAAACAGAACGTAACAATGACAATGGTTAACGGTAAGATTCTCTACGAAAACCAGAAGTTTAACATTGGTTTTGATCCAAAGGATGTTTACAGAGAAGCTACCAGGGTTATCCGCGCTATGGAGTAGACTATGCAGGTTTCGATTTATACAGACGGTGCAGCCCGTGGCAATCCGGATGGACCGGGGGGCTATGGCACAGTGCTTCAATATCGTGACACCAGGGGTGTGTTACATGAGAGAGAACTGAGCGCCGGATACAAAAAAACAACCAATAACAGGATGGAGCTGATGGCTGCAATTGTTGGGCTGGAAGCTTTGAACCGTCCATGCAAGGTAGATCTTTATTCTGATTCCAAGTATCTGACAGATGCATTTAATCAGCACTGGATTGAAGGCTGGATCATGCGGGGCTGGAAAAAGGCTGATAAAAAGCCTGTTAAAAATATAGAATTGTGGCAGCGCCTGCTTGCGGCAAAGGAACCACATGATGTGACCTTTCACTGGGTGAAGGGGCACGATGGACATCCTGAAAACGAGCGTTGCGACAAACTGGCAACCACCGCCGCGGACGGTGATGATTTGCTGGAGGATAATTACGAACTTTAATCTATGATAAACATATGGAGGAATTGTTGTGAAAAAAGCATACGGAGTAAATGAACTGCGCAGAATGTATCTTGAATTTTTCGAAAGCAAAGATCATCTGGCAAAACAGAGTTTTTCATTAATACCACACAATGACAAGAGCTTGCTGCTCATCAATGCTGGTATGGCACCATTAAAACCTTATTTTACAGGTCAGGAAATTCCACCTAAGAATCGTATGACAACATGTCAGAAGTGTATTCGTACAGGTGATATTGAAAATGTTGGTAAGACAGCTCGTCATCTGACATTCTTTGAAATGCTTGGTAACTTCTCCTTTGGTGACTACTTCAAAAAAGAAGCAATCGCTTGGTCCTGGGAATTCTTAACAGAAGTTCTTGGATTAGAAGAAGAACGTCTCTACCCATCTATCTACGGAGAAGATGATGAAGCATTCGAAATCTGGAATAAAGATATCGGTATTCCAGCAGAAAAAATCACACGTTTCTACCGCGATGAAAACGGGGAATGTGATAACTTCTGGGAACACGGCGCAGGCCCATGTGGTCCATGTTCTGAAATCTATTATGACCGTGGGGAAAAATATGGTTGTGGAGATCCTGGATGTAAGGTTGGCTGCGATTGTGACAGATTTATGGAAGTTTGGAACAACGTATTTACACAGTTCGACGGCGATGGCAAAGGCAACTACGTAGAACTGGAAAACAAAAACATCGACACTGGTATGGGTCTGGAACGTCTGGCAGTGGTAATGCAGGATGTGGATTCCGTATTTGACATTGATACCATGAAAGCAATTCGCGATAAAGTGTGTGAACTGGCTGGAAAGGTTTACCAGACAGATGCCATCGACGATATCTCCATCCGTCTGATCACAGACCATATCCGTTCTTCCACATTCATGGTATCTGACGGCATCATGCCAACAAACGAAGGCCGTGGCTATGTGCTTCGTCGTCTGATTCGTCGTGCCGCTCGTCACGGAAGAATGCTTGGTATCGATGGCGTATTCCTTGCAAAATTAAGTGCAACTGTTATCGCTGAATCCAAAGACGGATATCCAGAACTGGAAGAAAAGAAAGATTTCATCTTCAAAGTTCTGACACAGGAAGAAGAAAAATTCAACAAAACAATCGATCAGGGTCTGTCCATCTTAGCCGAACTTCAGGCTGAAATGGAAGCAAAAGGGGAAAAAGTCCTTTCCGGTGCTGACGCATTCAAATTATATGACACCTATGGATTCCCTATCGACTTAACAGAAGAAATTCTGGAAGAAAAAGGATTCTCCATCGATATGGACGGATTCAAGGCTGCCATGGAAGAACAGCGTACAAAAGCGCGTTCCGCTCGTAAAGTTACAAACTACATGGGCGCAGACGTAACTGTATACGAATCCATCGACCCATCTGTAACAACAGAATTTGTTGGATATACAAACACCGTATACAACTCAGAAGTAACTGTACTGACAACAGAAACAGAACTGGTGGAAGCACTGACAGATGGCGAAATCGGTACTATCTTTGTAAAAGAATCTCCATTCTACCCAACAATGGGTGGTCAGAATGCGGATACTGGTTATATTCGCACAGCAGACGGTGAATTCAAAGTAGAAGACACTGTAAAAATGCTTGGCGGCAAAGTAGGTCATATCGGTAAAGTAACAAAAGGCATGATCAAAGTTGGCGACGTGGTAGAGCTTAGCATTGACACAGACAGACGTCAGGCAATTGCGAAGAACCACAGTGCAACACACTTATTGCAGAAAGCTCTTCGTGAAGTCCTTGGTACACACGTAGAACAGGCTGGTTCTGATGTAAATGCAGACAGACTTCGTTTTGACTTCTCCCATTTTTCTGCAATGACAGCAGAAGAATTAGCACAGGTAGAAGCAATCGTGAACCAGAAAATCGCAGAAAATATGCCAGTTGTAACAGCAGAAATGTCTCTGGATGAAGCAAAAAAATCTGGCGCAATGGCTCTGTTCGGTGAAAAATACGGCGAAACAGTTCGTGTTGTAAAAATGGGTGATTTCTCCACAGAACTTTGTGGTGGTACTCATGTAGCAAATACAGGTGTAATCAGTGCATTCAAGATTGTTTCCGAAGCAGGTGTAGCTGCAGGGGTACGTCGTATCGAAGCGCTTACAGCGAAAGGTGTATTTGCATACTATGACCAGATCGAAGAAACATTAAATGCAGCTGCAAAAGCACTGAAAACCAATCCAGCATCTTTGGTTGAAAAGATTGAACATCTTCAGGCAGAATTAAAAGCTGCTTTAAGCGAAAACGAATCCTTAAAGAGCAAAGCTGCACAGGAAGCACTTGGCGATGTAATGGATCAGGTCGTAGAAGTAAAAGGTGTAAAACTTCTTGCAACAGCAGTAGCTGACGTAGATATGAACGGACTTCGTGATCTTGGCGATCAGTTAAAAGGCAAACTTGGCGAAGGTGTTGTATTACTTGCATCTGCAAAAGATGGCAAAGTAAACCTGGTAGCAATGGTAACCGATGGTGCTATGGCTGCAGGTGCACACGCTGGAAACCTGATCAAAGCAGTTGCCGGCAAAGTAGGCGGTGGCGGCGGTGGTCGTCCAAACATGGCACAGGCTGGTGGTAAGAACCCAGCAGGCATTCCAGATGCAATCGCAGAAGCAAAAGCAGCTCTTGAAGGCCAGATTAAATAGGCAGACAACATAAGTTGCATAATTTTTAACAATTTAATGTGAATTTAGTGTTGACAAACGCTTTTCATATGTTATAATAACTTGCAGTGCAAAAAAATTACCCAATCAGTTGAATATGCACAATACGCAACTGGAGGGAGGTTAGGTGTGATTCTATGTCAAATGTAATCGTTAAAGAAAACGAAACTTTAGATAGCGCTTTACGCAGATTCAAAAGAAATTGTGCAAAAGCTGGTATCCAGCAGGAGATTCGTAAAAGAGAACATTACGAAAAACCAAGCGTAAAACGTAAAAAGAAATCTGAAGCAGCTAGAAAACGTAAATTTAACTAGTTTTCAGTAAATTAAAATGTACTAAGAAAGAAGTCATTGTTTCAAACAATGGCTTCTTTTTTTACGGTAATATTATTTTTTATCTGTTTCCATTATTTTACGGCTGAATCTTTTTAAAAACCATTGTTTGTGTGATAAAACTTTGCTAGAATAAAGGAAATTGAACAAATAATTTCATAAATTGGCAAAATAAGTATTTGTTTAGATTGGAGAAGTGCAATTATGAACAAACGGATAAAATACATCCTTGCGATTGCAGCATTAGTAATTCTTATGCTTGTCTGTGTCGGATGCGGAAAGGGTGAAGATACACCTGCTTCCGGCAGCGACGTAACGGTTTCTGCAGAGACAGAGCTTGACACAAGCGCAGATCTGGAAGAAGAACTGGTAGCCGATGTGGAAGCGGAAGAAACAGAAAATGCTGAGGCAGAAGAAGACAAGGAGAAAGACAAAGAAGACGAGAAAAAGAAAGACGAGGATAAAAAAGCAGAAGAACCGAAGAAGCCTGCGTATCCTTACTATATCGAAGTTAATCGCAGTTCCAACTGTATCACCATTTATACTTACGATGATAATGGAAACTACACCGTTCCTGTAAAAGCAATGGTCTGCTCCGTCGGGAAAGGCAGTCGCACACCGACAGGATCTTTTAAAACATCCAGTAAGTACAGATGGCATCAGTTGAATGGCGGTGTGTACGGACAGTACTGTACCCGAATCACAGGACACATCCTGTTCCATTCCGTGCCTTATGCAAAAGCACAAAATGACACCTTGAAATACAACTATTATAACCAGTTGGGTTCCAAGGCATCTGCTGGTTGCATTCGTCTGACAACAGCCGATGCGAAATGGATCTACGACAACTGCAAGTCTGGAACAACCGTAAAAATTTTTGACGGTAGTGGCACAGGTCCTCTTGGCAAACCAAGTGCCGTTAAGATTGATACAAGCAGTCCAAACCGAGGCTGGGATCCAACCGATCCAGATCCAAACAATCCATGGAGAAATCAGGCACCAGTCCTTGCTGGCGTAAAAGATATCACAGTAGAATATGGACAGACCGCAGATCTTACTTCACATGTAACCGCAACCGATTATAAAGGAGAAGGGATCACACCTGTGGTATCCGGTAATGTAGACTTTAAAACACCAGGAAGCTACACTATTACATATACAGCCACCGATGCAAATGGAAAATCTGTAACCGCAACGGCCGTTGTAAAAATACAGGATACAACCGCACCTGTGATTACACTGAGCCAGTCTTCCATAACGGTTACTGAGGGAACATCTGAGACAGATATTATGAATCTTGCTAAGAGCAAATATACAGTATCAGATGCTTCCAGCGTTACAACAGATGTAGCGATTGTTTCTGGCGATGTAAAAATTGTTGCAACAGATGCTTGTGGCAATAAATCAGAGAAAGTAATTGATGTGATTTATGAAAAAGTACAGCAGCCAGAACCAACACCGGATCCAGATCCAGAACCTGACCCAGAGCCAACACCGGATCCAGATCCAGAACCAGGAGAAGGAACAACTCCTGAAGACGGAACAACAGAAGTTCAGCAACCTGCAGCATAATGAAAATGATAGAGAAGGAGGAATCGGCTAATGCCGATTCCTCCTTTTATTATGCTAGAGGATTAGTTGAATGTAGTATATAATTATTGGTGGGAATATATGGAAAAAATAATCAATTAAAGAAAATTTCACCAATCTGAAACCCACAAGATAAAAATCCGTACTTATTGGTAGGAGTAAATATTGAGCAATGAGGGAGGCGGGTTATGGAAGATACGAAGATTGTTGACCTGTATTGGGCACGTTCGGAGCAGGCCATTACAGAGACGAAAAACAAATATGAGAACCTTCTGTTTTCTGTGGCAAATAATATTTTGTTTGCACAGCAGGATGTGGAAGAGTGTGTAAATGATACCTATTTTGGTGCATGGAATGCGATGCCTGATGCAAGACCAACGTTTTTGTCTGCCTTTTTGTGTCGTATTACGAAAAATCTGGCGTTGAAGCGTTACGAATATCTGACAGCAGCAAAGCGTAACTGCAATATGGAAGTTTCCTTAAACGAGTTGGAGAATGTTCTGGCCGGGGTAGAGCAGGAACAGAATGATGAGGAACTTGCCAATGCGATCAGCACGTTCTTGCGAAATGAGAGCTATGAGGCTCGAAATATTTTTGTGCGAAGATATTTTTTCTATGATTCTGTTAAGGATATTGCAGAGCGATTTCAGATTAACCAGAACACAGTGAAAACCGTGCTGCGCCGTACACGCATCCGACTCAAAAAATATTTGGAGAAGGAGGGCTTGTACCATGGATTATAAAAGATGGGATGAAATGCTGCAGAAGTTGGATGATGACATCATTGACGAAGCGGCAAATGCAGGTCCTGCGAAGCATAGTTTTGGACGAAAATACTGGCCGGTAATTGCGGCTGCTTGTGCTGGTGTGGTCATTGTGATATGCGCTGGTTGGCTGGTGACCAATGGATACGAACAGGATCTAAATCCGATTGTAGCAACGAATCCAGAGGATGAAACGCAGCAGGAAGAACAGTCTGAACTTGCCCAGAATGAAAATCAGAACGAGGAAAACGCGGAGAGTAGTCTGGAAGATGCGGAATTTGCGGTTGTACCGGATATTATGTATGCAAGTGCGGATGAACTGGAAGTACTTAAGAAAAACCGTTATTTTGTAGATGGAATGGGTGGAACAGAAGAGGTTCATGGATGGTATATTATCCAATCATTAGAGGAACAGTTGACAGGAAATCCAACGCTCAACAATGTGGATGGAATTACAGAACTTCCTGTATTCTTGAATGATGATGGGGTGACTTCTAGTGATGCATGGGAAGATGAAGCAGATATAGAAAAAGGGCTTGTTTTTGATAATCCAAAAGAAGAAATCACCTATTCATATAAAGATGATGGAGTGGTTCGCGGTCAATCGTACTGGTACAAATCTGATCCAACAAAAGATATTGTGGCACAGTTGCTTGACTATACCTTCTATTCCAGTTGGTATAATCCGCCTGTAAATCCAGGTGTATTATATCCAATCATTTCTTATGACGAAGCAGTAGATGAACTTAGAAAAGGAAATTTCCTTACATTAGGAAGCGTGGAATATGAGGTAGCAGAAACCGCAGAGATATTGACAGTAGAATTATGCTATTTGATCACAACTTATCAGGAACACCTGCAGCCTTATTATAAGTTCATCATTACAGATGATAGCTGGAGCCTTGATAATTCAATGTATCGTGTAAATCCAGAAGATTATTTCTCTGTCAGTGAGGTCTATGTTCCTGCAGTAGAGGGACAGTATCTTGTAGAAGAAACGCAAGAGGAATTTAATGAAAGAATGTCTGCAAAAGCAAAAGAAGAGGCCAAACGTGAAGCAAGAGAGTGGTACGAAAAGAACAAAGATAATCAGTAACCTTCAAGAAAGGGGGCACTTGGAATGAGATATGCAACAAAATATACCGTTGTATTCATGATACTAATACTTTGTTTAGGCTTATTATCTGGCTGTGACACATCAAATGATGAACAACAGGCAGAAATCAGTTCCATACAGCAGGAAGAAATCGTTTCACCAAAGATTGTGGAAATAGAAGCTCCTGTTTGTATGGGAGAGCGAGAGCTCCCAAGTGATGTTGTGCTCCCAGAGGAACTTGAAAATCAGTATCTCTTAGAAGCAGTGGACGATGAATGGTATTACCTTCAAGAAAAACATGAGCAAAGATCAGATCTTGATTATTGGGATAGAAGGTTTGTGAAAGTAAATCGTTCCGATATTTCCCAGATAATAGAGTTGGCATCTTTTCATAGTACCGTTGACTATTGTATGCCATTCGCCTGGAACAGAGATCTATATCTTTTCTTGCTGGGACCAATTGCTGAAGATGCAGAATATGATGTGGAATTAGTGAAGCTTGGAAGCGACGAGAAACTGCACACGGTATATGGATTTAAAGGCGACATCGATATTTCTGGAACGGCTTTTAGTGGTCGATATGTAATCACTTGCATTGCCTATAATCAAGTCTCCACCAAACTGGAACTTTATGATATGGAAACAGGAGAGCAGACATTGGTATATGAATGTGATGGCGACTTTTTGCATTTGCAGGATGAAGCATATCCGGGAGATGTTCATGTGCTGGGGGGTATAGGACACAATAGAATAACGGTGTCAGAAGATGGTTTTTATTTTGCAGTATCAGAAGAAGAAAATGAATTCGCCAATCTGTTGGAAGATATTGCTACAACTGTTTATTATTACGATTTTGCCACCGGACAGCATGAGAAAATCATGGAAAATGCCTTCCCTGTTTTATATGTGGGTGGAACAAAAGATATGTTTGTGGTAGAGGAAATCACTACAAACTACAATGGTGATGACTTGTGTACTTATTATCAGATAGAGCACACCGAATAAAAAAGATGCTGTATAGAATATAAAAATTTAAAGTGTGGATAGAGGTTGAACCAAGAGTAGTGTTTAGCACATTGCTCAAAGTTCAACCTCTATTTTTTATGCAGTCTGCCAGTAATTATAAAAAGAAGATAAACATAGTTGCATTGAAAATGACTCTGGGTTACAATGATTTCGCTGGGAACGTTATATCTGTTTATTCTAATTTTCATAGCTGATCAGCTACAGATGTTCTAAAAGAGAGAGAAAAAACGAAATAGGATGACAATTGTTAGTAGGGATACTAGCTCTATTTGTCATACAAAAAAATATGAGAAGGAGGACAAATTTGTATGACTTTTGAAGAAATTTTGAATCAGTACACGAAAGAAACAAAAGAAATGGTATGCGAAACATCTGCATATTTGCTTGAAAAGAAACAAGGAGAGTTTACGGCAGAAGATTTCTATAATATTCCACGGGAGATTCACGTGGAATTGATTGATGGTGTACTTTACGACTTAAGTGCACCAAGCATGCCACATCAGTGCATGGCATCAGAACTTCTGTATGCATTTATGCATTATATCAAGAAAAAAGATGGCAGATGTTTGGTGACACAGTCATCGAATGTACAATTAGATGCAGATGATAAAACGGTAGTGTTGCCAGACATATCCATTCTTTGTGACCATGGCAAGACAGATCATCGGGCAATTATCGGTGCGCCGGATTTGGTGGTTGAGATTCTGTCGCCGTCCACACAGGCAATCGATAAAGGCTTAAAGTTGACGAAATATAGAAATGCAGGTGTGAAAGAATACTGGATCATAGATTCGAAAAAAGAAACCGTGGCAGTATTTGATTTTGCAAATAATAATCCTATGGCATTATATGGTTTTGCAGATTGTGTGCCAGTGTCGATTTATAATGGAGAGTGTGTGATTGACTTTAAAGAGATAATGGGAGCAATAGAGAAATATAGCTAAAAACAAGAATCAAATTTTGAGCTTGTATGAAACTGTGAGGTTAGAATCCGATTCTTTACTTTTATGTGGATTTTCATTTATAATTATGTAAGAAACACAACCAAAATCGTAAATAATTTGTAGAATGGTTTCTTGTCATGAGAAAATATATTTCCATCATTACTTGTTTGAGTTTATATAATTTTGTCTCGATATTATAAGTTAAGTATTGGAGGCTACATTATGAATTGTTGGTAAAAGAATTGGAAAATGCCACAAAACAGATTCAATTTCACCCGAACAAAACACATTTTCTTGAAACCACATGGAATTATCCTTATATTGCTGATATGTCTGATAGAAAGGCGGGGTTACTATGAAGAAGATTTGTTTATTAGCAATGTTAGCTGTAATTATGTTGTTCCCGTGTGTCGCAAATGCATCTACTGTTTCTGAAGAAGTTACAGTGTATGATTATCTTGAGATTCCTGATGAAGCTGTGATTCGAGAACTTCTTACTGAAAAAGAAACCCTTGATAGTATATTTTTTGCATTAGAAGCGGATGGAATTGTCGTTAGTGAAAACGCAAAAATAGAATGGTCTGATATAACCAAAAGATACATTGATACAGATATTATTTCATTGCATACAGATGATGAAACAACGATTATAAGCAAACTAAGTGAAGGAAGTTATGCTTATGAAGTCAGTGCATTTGTTGAAGGATATGAGGTGGAGTTAACGTTTTCGGTTGGAAATCCACCAAGCAAGGATATCGAAAAAGTGTTGACCGATGAACAATATCAGGAAGTATTGGATAATGCGGGTAAATGGAACTTGACTTCATATGGTGTAGTTTATGAAGATAATATGTCGCAATGGCAAGTTACTGAAAAGTTCAATCTGGCAAAATATGATAATGCCATCATTGCAAGTTCGCAAAAGGGATTCAATTATCCTATTGTAATTGGGTTTATTGATGGCAAAGCGACAGATATTTATCCACTCTATGGATTGGTTGCATATCCTATTTTATGTGATACCAGTGCACAACCAAATGAAGATGGGGCTTATAGTTTTTCATCTATTCCACAGTGGCAAGAAGAATATGAAACATACTTGATTGAAAATGATATAGATGATGGCACAAATGGTGTGATGTCAGATGAACCATCGGCAGGTCAGATGCCTGTGAAAGTGATTGTTCCTGTGATTATTATTATTGCAGTTATAGTGGTTATCGTTGTGGCTGTAAAACAGAGACGGAAATAATGTACAATTGTATAAATGGCTTATAAAGCGGAAAAATAGCAGTCTTTTGACTGCTATTTTTTTGCATAACCGCTACAGCCGGTACATATATTTGACTATGGCAAATGCCAGATGAGAGGTGGTTATATGCAGGACATTATTGATTTATTCCCATTACATATGCGAGACAAGCTGGTAGAGAGTGGTATCTTTGAGCACGCAGTTGAGGAATTGCGAGTGCGTATTGGGCAGCCGATTCTTGCATGGACAAACTATGGGGAAGAGTCTATTGCAGGATTACGTGAATATCGAATTACAAAAGAGGACATGCGGCAGATGGTTTCATTCATCTCCAAGTGTTCTCTTTATGCGTTTGAGGAAGAAATTAAAAAGGGCTATCTGACATTGGAGGGGGGACACCGGGTTGGCCTTGGTGGACAGGTTGTGTTGGATGAGACTGGTGTGCAGACCATTCGTCCAATCACGTTTTTAAATATTCGAATTGCGCACCAAGTATTAGGTTGTGCGGTGGAACTGACCCGTTGCCTGTTTACAAAACGAAAGCCTGGAAATGTATTGATTATGTCTGCGCCGGGACATGGAAAGACCACAATGCTTCGAGATATGATACGACTTCTTTCGGATGGAATAGGAAGTAGCTTAACTGCCTACAAGATTGCCATTATCGATGAACGTTCGGAAATTGCAGGCTGCTACAATGGCATTCCGCAAAATCAGATAGGAACAAGGTCAGATGTTCTGGATGGGTGTCCAAAAGCACTTGGCATGATGATGATGGTTCGCTCTATGTCTCCTGATTATCTTGCAGTGGATGAGATTGGAAGCGTGGATGATCTGGAGGCGATGAAATATGCCACCAATTGTGGATGTGGGATATTAGCTACTATGCATTGTCCGAATATCGAGGAATTGCCACAAAAACCATTTTGGAACAGCAAAGGATTTCAGCAGATGTTTGATTATTATGTGGTGTTGGAAAAGACCAAGAATGGGCGGAGTTGGTCGATTTATAATCGAGAGTTCAAGTTAATAGATGTTTCAGAATGATTTATAGATGAATGGTCATTAGGTAATAGTTTGAAAAAAGTTTTATTATGAATAAGTGGGTTTGATAATAAATGAAAATTATTGGAGTAATTATCGTTATGATAGCTTCCTGGGGATATGGTTCCGGATTGATTCATCGTCTCAATCAACACCAAAAACAGTTGTTTTCCCTGCGGGAATTGCTGGATTTGTTTTTGGGTGAGATTCAATACGGCAAAGCACCCTTGCAGGAAGCTTGCTTACAGATAGGAGAGCGTTTGCCAGATCCATTTCGAGAAGTGTTGCATAGCATTTCCGAAGAAATATCAAAAAAGAACTACCAAAGCTTTGAATGGGTATGGCGAGAGCAGTTTCAACTGCGGGAAAAAGAATTTTATTTTACAGAACAAGAGATGGAAGTGCTTTTAGGTATTGGAAAAAATTTGGGGTATCTGGATGTGGATGCACAGATTCGGCATCTACAGTTGTATCAGCGAGAAGTGGATGAATTGTTAGAACGGATGCAACGTACTGCTAAGGAGAAAAAGAAGGTGTATCGAAGTGTGAGTTTGATGATTGGGGCGATGGTGATATTGCTGTTTGTGTAAATAAGGAGGACACATACAAGCTATGGAATATGATGAGGTAGTTATATGGATGTAAATTTGATTTTTAAAATTGCAGCGGTTGGGATCTTGGTGACGGTCATCAGCCAGGTGCTAAAACACAGTGGCAGGGAAGAACATGCTTTTTTGGTTAGTCTTGCAGGCCTTTTGATCGTATTGTTCTGGATTGTTCCTTTTATCTACGACTTGTTTGAAAATATTAAAGACCTGTTTTCGTTATAGCTTTTGACAGTGCGTAAGAGATGATTTGCAAGGAAAGTGAGGAATGAAAATGGGAATTGTAAAGGTTGCCATGCTGGGACTTGGCGGTGTGTTCTTAGCGGTGCTTTTAAAGCAGCAAAAACAGGACTATGCCCTTTATATTGGTCTTGGCTGCGCAGTGTGTATTCTGTTTTTTGCGGTGGATCGGCTTTCTGTGGTAATGGGTTCGGTGAAGCAGCTCCAGAGCCTGATGACTGTGGATTCCAGCTATGTGAAGGCCTTGATTAAAATGATTGGGATTACCTATGTGGCAGAGTTTGCTGCCAGTCTTTGTCAGGATGCGGGATACAGCTCTATTGGAACCCAGATTGAGATGTTTGGAAAGCTGTCTATTATCGCCCTTAGTATGCCGATTTTGATGGTGTTAATCCAGACTTTGGAAGGGTTTTTAACATGAGAGGGTATCAAATTACAAAAGAAAAAAGAAGCTTTGGGAAAAAACAAGGAAAATGTATAGTTACAACAATAATCATTTTGTTTTGTCTTATACATATAGCGTTTCCTTCCTCGGCTGCGTCGCAACCATTACAAGACCAAACGGCATTAGAGTCCATCTTAAATGAAACCACCCAAGATGATACAACCGTTATTATCGAAGGTGAAATCAACACCGATGAAATCCAATCCTCTGGCGAAGAATTGTATGAGGAATCCATTGACGAATTGTTGGACAGCCTTGATTTCTCAGAGTTGGATGACTTTTTAGAAAGCGTGGAGACAGAGTCTCCCATGAGTTTTGGCGAACTGGTCAAAACCTTGATTGCAGAAAATGGACAAGTGGATAAGAAGTGGTTCTTTTCACAGATTTGGTCGTTGCTGGCTTCTGAACTGCAGGAGAGCAGACCGATATTTGTTCAGATTTTGATTATGTGTGTGGCTTTTGCCATGCTCAACAACTTTGCTATGGTATTTAAGAACAGTCAGATTCAAAAAAGCTGCTTTTTTATTTTCTACTTGGCATTGATTACGTTGCTTATGAAGTCCTATTTGGTGTCCAGTCAGCTGCTGGTAGAAGTAATGGATAGTCTGATTGGGTTTATGCAGGCGTTGATTCCGGCTTTCTGCATGGCTTTGTCCTTTACCACTGCCGTGTCTTCGGCTGCGGTGTTCTATCAGATCATTATTGTGGTGATTTATCTGATTGAGCGGATTTTGGTGTATGTCATTATTCCTGCCATACATATTTATGTGGTGTTGATGATGCTGAATCTTTTGTCAGAGGAACGTCTGATATCAGGCATTACCGATTTGCTGAAAAAAGGTATCACTTGGGTGCTGCGCCTGATGATCGGTGGAATCACAGGCATCAATATCCTGCAAATCTGATTGCCCCGGCGGTGGACAGCCTGAAAAACACAGCGGTCACCAAAGCAATCAGTGCGATTCCGGGACTTGGTTCTGCGGCAAATGCTCTGACAAGCATGTTTCTCGGTTCGGCAGTGGTGATTAAAAATGGGATCGGTGTGACAGCGATTATCCTGTTGCTGCTTATTGTGCTGGCTCCATTAGTAAAGCTTGCCCTGCTAACCTTTTTATATAAACTGACAGGGGCTGTGGTTCAGCCCATTGCGGACAAGCGGGTTTGTGAGTGTATCAGCGGGGTAGGAGAGGCGGCCAAGCTGTTGCTTCATGTGTTGATGACAGCACTGATGATGTTCATGGTGTCTATTGCCATGGTAACCGCCTCAGTGCGGATCTGACGGAGAAGCAAGGATTTGAACAAAAATGGATGTGTATTCATATCGAAAATAGGAGAAGCAAATGGATATTATTTTAAACTGGGTCAAACCCATTATCTATTTTTCTATTTTTATCACCGTAATGCTCCAACTTTTGCCAGGAGAAAAATACACCAAATATATTCGCTTTTTTGCAGGTCTTTTAATGATCGTACTGGTAATGCGCCCTGTATTGAACCTGTTTGGAGAAGGGGATTTTTCAGAAAAGATATTAGACGAATCTTTTTATCAGGAGCAAACGGCAGAAGTTGAGTTAGATCTGGAAGAAATGGAAGAAAATTCTCGGATATATTATGAAAAGTTAATAGAAGAAAGTCTGATTGAGGAAAGTGAAACGAGCGATTCTGAAAATGAGAAGCAATAATGCTTGTTGAAAACAGAATGAATGCAATTGACACATAACATAGGGAGTAAACATGGATATCAAAGGTTTTTTCAAAGAAAAAAAGTGGAAGCAATGGAAAAAGGATCAATGGCTGATTGTGTTCCTGGCGGGAGTTTTACTGCTTGTAATCGCTATCCCAACAGGTTCCAACAAAAATGAGGAAAACAAAAAAAATGAGGGGATTTTTTCGGAGACAATACAACAATCAGAACCGGCGACAGACAATTCTTACGAAGATCAGTTGGAAACACGTCTGGAGGAAATCCTTCGTACTATGGAAGGGGTAGGACAGGTACAGGTGATGATTACCTTAAAAGATACAGGAGAATCTGTGGTGGAAAAGGACAAGGAATCTTCTTACCAGACTACCTCAGGAACAGAAGGGGAGGGCATCCAGTCTACCCAGCAGCAGACCAGTGAGACTACGGTCTATGAAAATCAGACCGATGAAGGCGGCCCTTTTATTTCCAAGGAGACAACGCCAGAGATAGAAGGTGTGCTAGTGGTTGCCCAGGGAGGAAATAATGCAGTAACGGCACAAAATATTTCCGAAGCAATTCAGGCATTATTCAATATCGAGGTTCATAAAATTAAAATAGTAAAGATGAACATACAGGAGGGAACAAATTGAAACGTATTTTTCGTAAAAATCAGGTCATCATTACAGCCCTTGCACTTTTAATCGCAGTGGCTGGATACATAAGCTATACACAGGCGAATACGGATACCAGGGAGTCGGTGGCAGAAAATCAGGAAGCCGGCAATCAGGAAGTATCCGCAGATGGTTTGCTGGATATTTCGGAGGAAGATCTGGCTGCAGAAATATTTACGGACACCGAAGCACCAGAGGAGCTGGCTTCAGCAGAAGGACAATCCGACACAACAGCAACTGGTGGCGACAGCACGGCAAATACCACAGAAACTGCATCGGGAGAAGATGCTGCCATTCCAGAAGAAGATGCTTCTGATGCGGGGACCACAGTATTGACTTCTGCTGATACAAGCAATGTTGCTTCCCAGATGAAGCTGACAAGAGAACAGACCAGATCTAAGAATAAAGAAACACTGATGGAAATCATCAATAATGAAAATGTGACAGATGCGCAGAAACAGGATGCCATTGACCAATTGGAAGAAATGACAGAAATTGCAGAAAAAGAAAGTGCAGCAGAAAACCTGTTGATGGCGAAAGGATTTACGGATGTGGTTGTCAGCATCACGGATGAGGAAGCAGATGTTGTTTTGAATATGGGTGATGCCACAGAGGCAAAACGTGCTCAAGTAGAAGATATAGTGAAGCGTAAAACAGGTATCTCAGCAGAAAATATTGTGATTACACCGATTACAACGAAGTAAACGGTTTGAGACCAGAGAAAGAAGAAAAAAACACAAACAAGCAGAATTTGATTGTTTTACAACGAAAAATGAGTATCATATAAATAGATGACAATACTAAAAACGCATGTATTATATTAGGATTCGTAAGTGAGGGACGTAAGATGAAACGAGTATTTTTGATTGTATTAGACAGTGTAGGAATTGGCGCCATGCCGGATGCGGCAGAGTATGGCGATGCGGGAAGTAATACGCTGTGTTCCGTCTCTGCAAGTCCGTATTTTAAACTGGATCATATGAGACAGCTTGGGCTGTTCAATATCGAAGGGGTTAGCTGCGGATCAAGATGTGAGCAGCCAATCGGTTCTTTTGCAAGAGTCACAGAACAGTCCAAGGGAAAGGATACTACGATTGGGCATTGGGAGATCGCAGGTGTGATTTCAAAACGTCCGTTGCCGACCTATCCAAATGGTTTTCCAAAAGATTTGCTGCAGGCTTTCAGTGAAAAAACTGGTCGCGGCGTGCTTTGCAATCTGCCATATTCCGGTACAGAAGTGATCAAGGACTATGGAAAGCAGCACATGGAAACAGGGGATCTGATCGTGTATACCTCTGCGGATTCTGTGTTCCAGATTGCTGCCCATGAGGAAATCGTACCGGTTGCGCAGCTCTATAAATACTGTGAAATTGCCAGGGAACTTCTTACGGGAGAACATGGTGTTGGCCGTGTCATTGCCAGACCGTTTGTCGGAGAACCAGGCAATTTTACCCGTACTTCCAATCGTCACGACTATTCCCTGCAGCCACCAAAAACAACCATGCTGGATCAGCTGCAGGAGGCAGGCAAGGCGGTTCTTGGTGTTGGGAAAATATATGATATTTTTGCAGGAAAAGGCATTACAGATTATGTGCGAACGAAAAACAATGGGGATGGCATTGATAAGACATTGGCATACATGGAACAGGACTTTGAAGGGCTGTGTTTTATAAATCTTGTGGACTATGACATGCTCTATGGCCATCGCAATGATGTGGAAGGCTATGCAAAGGCGCTGACTTATTTTGATGAACGTTTGCCGGAGATTATGGGAAAAATGCGGAGTGAGGATATTCTTCTTATTACGGCAGATCATGGCTGCGATCCTGGATTTGCCTGCTCAACCGATCACTCCAGAGAATATACCCCTCTTATCATGTATGGCAAACCCGTCAAACCAGGGGTGGATTATGGTACCTTAGACACCTTTGCTGACATTGGTGCAACGATTTTGGACTACTTTGGAATCCAGAAGGAAATCAGTGGTAATAGTATCCTTGACAATGGTGGTTGGGTCGATTAAAATGTTTTTCAGACTGTGCCAAAATCAGTGTTGTAAGAGATTTTGGTTAGGATGAAAATAACGAACAATGGACGGTTATCTAATTGGAGGAAGCACTTTGGCTGATTTAAGAAAAGAGATAGAAAAAAGAAGAACCTTTGCCATCATTTCCCATCCGGATGCTGGGAAGACAACTCTGACAGAGAAGTTTTTGCTTTACGGTGGTGCCATCAATCTGGCAGGTTCTGTTAAGGGAAAGGCAACTGCGCGTCATGCAGTTTCTGACTGGATGGAGATTGAAAAGCAGAGAGGTATTTCTGTAACATCTTCCGTACTCCAGTTCAATTATGATGGATATTGCATTAACATTCTGGATACACCTGGACATCAGGACTTTTCCGAGGATACCTATCGTACCCTGATGGCTGCAGACTCTGCAGTAATGGTCATCGATGGTTCCAAGGGTGTAGAAGCACAGACAAGAAAGCTTTTCAAAGTTTGTGCAATGCGTCACATTCCGATTTTTACTTTTATTAATAAAATGGACCGTGATGCCAACGATACCTTTGATCTGATCGATGAGGTGGAAAAAGAACTTGGAATCGCCACCTGCCCGATAAACTGGCCAATCGGTTCCGGTAAAAACTTCAAAGGTGTTTATGACAGAAATACAAGAAAGGTCATGATCTTCTCCGATACTTTAAAGGGTACAAAAGAGGGAACAGAGACTTACTATGATGTGGATTCTGACGAGTTGGTAGATGTAATCGGCGAGGAAGCAAGAGAACAGCTTATGGAAGAAATCGAGCTTCTTGACGGCGCCAGTGCGGAGTTTGATCAGGAACTGGTTTCTGCAGGTGCATTGTCACCGGTGTTTTTTGGGTCTGCGCTGACTAACTTCGGTGTTGAAACCTTCTTAAAACACTTTTTACAGATGACATCTACACCATTGCCTCGTAAGGCAGATATCGGTGTGATTGATCCGTTCTCCGAAGATTTCAGTGCCTTTGTATTTAAGATTCAGGCCAACATGAACAAGGCGCACCGGGATCGAATTGCGTTTATGCGAATTACCTCCGGCAAGTTTACCGCTGGAATGGAAGTGACTCACATTCAGGGCGGCAGAAAAATGAAACTGTCCCAGCCACAGCAGATGATGGCACAGGAACGTAAGATTGTGGAGGAAGCTTACGCAGGAGATATTATTGGTGTGTTTGATCCGGGTATTTTCTCCATCGGTGATACCATTACAACTGCATCTGAAAAGTTTGCTTTTGAAGGGATTCCAACATTTGCGCCAGAGCATTTTGCACGTGTGCGTCAGATGGATACCATGAAGCGTAAACAGTTCGTAAAAGGAATCACGCAGATTGCCCAGGAGGGTGCCATTCAGATTTTTCAGGAGTACAATACAGGTCTGGAAGAAATCATCGTTGGCGTTGTCGGTGTACTGCAGTTTGACGTATTAAAGTTCCGTCTGGAAAATGAATACAATGTGGATATCCGACTGGAAACCCTTCCATACGAACATATCCGCTGGATTGAAAATAAAGACATCGATATGGACAAGCTGTCCGGTACATCTGATATGAAGAAGATTCAGGATTTGAAGGGCAATCCATTGCTCCTGTTCGTAAACAGTTGGAGTGTTGGTATGACACTTGATCGCAACAAAGACCTGATCCTTTCTGAATTTGGTACAAATTAGTATTTATAGTATGATATATCGTACACAAATCCGTATGAATTTATAAATTTTTAAGGGATATAAGCCATGGAAACACGTCCGTTTCCGTGGCTTTTTCTTATGTTTTATGGTAGTATCAAAAGAGGTTACATTTTCTATAAAAAAACAAGCTCTTGTGGTTGACTTTTTACCAAAACTATACTATTATTAGAACAAGTGAGCGAACATAAGTTCGAATAAGGAGAAGAAACATGGCAAGAGAAGATAAATTAAAAGCCCTTGACGCGGCGATTTCACAGATTGAGAAGCAGTATGGTAAAGGAGCTGTGATGAAGCTTGGCGATTCCGGTGCCAACATGAATGTTGAGACAGTTCCGACCGGATGTTTGAGTTTAGATATTGCACTGGGCCTTGGCGGCGTTCCAAAGGGACGTGTCATTGAAGTTTATGGTCCAGAGTCCAGCGGTAAGACGACGGTAGCGTTACATATGGTAGCTGAAGTGCAGAAGGCTGGCGGCATTGCTGGTTTTATTGATGCTGAGCATGCGCTGGATCCTGTTTATGCGAAGAAGATTGGCGTAGATATTGATAACTTGTATATTTCTCAGCCAGACAATGGTGAACAGGCGTTAGAGATTACAGAGACAATGGTTCGCTCCGGTGCGGTAGATATCGTGATCGTTGACTCTGTTGCAGCACTGGTACCAAAAGCTGAGATTGACGGCGATATGGGCGATTCTCACGTAGGTCTGCAGGCGCGACTGATGTCTCAGGCTCTTCGTAAACTGACCGCTGTTATCAGCAAGTCCAACTGTATCGTTATTTTCATCAACCAGTTACGTGAAAAAGTGGGGGTTATGTTCGGTAATCCAGAGACCACAACCGGCGGTCGCGCGCTGAAGTTTTATTCCTCCATCCGTATGGATGTCAGACGTATCGAGTCTTTGAAGCAGGGGGGAGAGATCATCGGTAACAGAACCCGTATTAAGGTTGTTAAGAATAAGATTGCGCCACCATTCAAGGAAGCAGAATTTGACATTATGTTTGGACAGGGCATTTCCAGAGAAGGGGATATCCTTGATCTGGCAGCCAATGTGAACGTGGTGAACAAGTCCGGTGCCTGGTATGCATACGAAGGCGAAAAGATTGGTCAGGGAAGAGAGAATGCCAAGACTTTCCTGAAAGAACATCCGGAAATCAGAGATGAGATTGAACGCAAAGTTCGTGATTTTTATAAACTGGATGGTGCTGGTGAGGAAGCAGAAACGGTTGAAGAATAATTATGGAAATTAAAGAAATCACCCAGATTAAAAATGGGAGAGTCCGCATTCGTCTAGAAGGCGGACTCAGTTTTTTATTGTACAAAAAGGAAGCAGCCACTTTCCAACTGCAGGAGGGAGATTTTCTGTCCGAAGAAGCCTGGAGGGAGATTCGCAATGAGATTTTATTAAAGCGTGCGAAGAAGCGGGCACTGTATTTGCTGCAGAAGATGGATCGGACCAGAAAGCAATTGGGAGATAAGCTTCGGGAAGGAGAGTATCCCGAGGATATTATTGAGGAGGCGATCGCGTATGTGGAGTCTTTTCACTATATTGATGACGACAGATATGCGGCCAACTATGTGCATTTTCATCAGGAAAAGAAGAGCAAACGTCAGCTTCAGATGGATTTGATGCAGCGTGGCGTCTCTTCGGAACAGATTGCACATGCCTTTGCGGAAGAACTTACCGTTACGTCGGATGAGCTGATTAAAAACTGGCTGATAAAGAAGCATTATGACCCGGCAGAGACAGATGATACCCAGCGCAGACGTATCTATCAATTCCTTTTGAGAAAAGGTTTCAAAAGCGAAGAAATAATGCGATGTATGAGATTGGAAGAGTACTGATTTCTGCTTGACATAACTTATAAAAAAGTATAGAATTTATATGTTGTAGTTATGACATTTTTATATTTTGTTATATATACAATATAAAAAATTAAATAAGGAGGTGCTCCTGTGCAAGACATCATCATTACTGTGGTAGTTGCAGTAGTTGCTGTTGTCGTTGGTGCGGTAGTTGCACATATCGCCACCAAGTCTCACATCCAGAAAGTTTCTGCTCAGAAGCTTGGAAGTGCAGAGGAACGCGCCCGTTCTATTATCGATGACGCTGTGAAAGCAGCAGAAGCAAAAAAACGTGAAGCTTTACTCGAAGTGAAAGAAGAGTCCATTAAGACCAAGAATGAACTCGATCGTGAGATCAAAGAACGTAGAGCGGAGATTCAGCGTAGCGAACGTCGTATTGTTCAGAAAGAAGAAAATCTGGACAAGAAGATGGAAGCCATCGAGAAAAAAGAAGCGGGATTCGCTGCTAAGGAAGAAGAGATCAGACGTCAGCAGGCTGAAGTTGCCAGACTGAATGAAGAAAGAGTACAGGAACTGGAAAGAATCTCTGGACTGACCTCCGAACAGGCAAAAGAATATCTTTTAAAAACCGTTGAAGAAGATGTTAAACTTGACACTGCTAAGTTAATCAAAGAATTAGAAACAAAGGCAAAAGAAGAAGCAGGCAAAAAAGCACGTGAATACGTGGTGACTGCAATTCAGAAATGTGCAGCAGATCATGTTGCTGAAACAACAATTTCTGTTGTTCAGCTTCCAAATGACGAAATGAAAGGTCGAATCATTGGTCGTGAAGGACGTAATATTCGTACGTTAGAAACAATGACAGGTGTAGACCTGATTATTGATGATACACCAGAAGCAGTTATTTTATCTGGTTTTGATCCAATTCGTCGTGAAGTTGCACGTATTGCCCTTGAAAAATTGATTGTAGATGGACGTATTCATCCAGCTAGAATCGAAGAAATGGTTGAAAAAGCACAAAAAGAAGTTGAATCAATGATTCGTGAAGAAGGTGAAGCAGCATCCTTAGAAGTGGGTGTTCATGGAATCCATCCTGAACTGATCCGCTTACTTGGTAGAATGAAATTCCGTACCAGTTATGGACAGAATGCATTGAAGCATTCTATCGAGGTTGCACAGCTTGCCGGATTACTGGCAGCTGAGATCGGTGTTGATGTCAGAACTGCAAAACGTGCAGGTCTGTTACATGATATCGGTAAATCTGTGGATCATGAGATGGAAGGATCCCATATCCAGATTGGTGTGGATCTTTGTAAAAAGTACAAAGAATCAGCTACCATTATCAATGCGGTTGAATCCCACCATGGTGATGTAGAACCAGAAACTCTGATTGCATGCTTAGTACAGGCAGCTGATACCATTTCAGCAGCAAGACCAGGCGCAAGAAGAGAAACTCTTGAAACATATTCCAACAGATTAAAACAGCTGGAAGAAATTACAAACAACTTCAAAGGTGTAGACAAGTCTTTTGCTATTCAGGCAGGTAGAGAGATTCGAATTATGGTTGTACCAGAGCAGGTATCTGATGCAGATATGGTATTAATGGCTCGTGACATTTCTAAACAGATTGAAACAGAGCTTGAATATCCAGGTCAGATCAAGGTCAATGTTATCCGTGAATCCAGGGTCATTGATTACGCGAAGTAGACTGTATAGATCAGTTCTAGTGTGAATAATCCCCGTTGATTCTTGGTTACACCGAGAGTCACGGGGTTTTTCTATATCGATGATCATTTGATGATCAATATAGAACGCTCCGCTATGGATGATAGTTGTTTATGCAAGGAGGATTGGACTTAATATGGCAGCATTAAAAATTGTGAGAGAAAGTGGAAAGTATTTTGACTGTACACCGATGCATGGAAAGTGGTGTGATATTGAAATGCTTGGACGAGATATTGGATTTGCCCAGGTGGGTATTATTTCATCCGGTCCACATCATATATATTTTCAGTACAAGGACAAACGAGGCGTTGCACCAAAGATGTTTGTAAAACAGCTGGTGGAGGTCAAAATGGGATCTTGGCGTTTAAAAAGACAGCAGGAATTGGTTGTGGAAGAGTGGGATGATTCCGTACATCCATACGAACGATTTATTGGTTGTAAATGTGATATCCATGTGCACCAGACCCAGTTATTTGAGGGCAACAGTGGCTTCTTTAATGCAGAGATTTTAGAAGTGGGCAATGGTGTTGTGAAAATCCGTGAAGGCAGCAAGATTTATCCGGTCAACGAACACATGATCTGTGGCATGATGGAAAGCTATAGCTATTTTAAAATTTAAATGGGATAATCTGGCTATCGATAATAAGAAAGAAAAGATGGGCAATACTATAAAATGTGAGGGATAACACAATGGAAAAAAAATTTGTTAATGAAGCAGCATTGAATTTTGATGGAAAACCAATGGAAGCTGCAATGCAGGCATATTTGAATGAAAAGTCGCCTGCAAATATGGCTACATTTATGCAGGGACTGATGGCATCCAGATTTTTAGTGCCGGTTGAATTTCCAAAGCAGATGAGCAAGGAGTTGGTGGAAAAACTGAAAAAGGGAGAAAAGGTAACTCCGCAGGAACTTCCACGCATGCTTCCGATCTTGCTCAGAAATAAGCAGAATGAACATTTTGTTCCAGCATATACATCCAGAGAACAGCTGCCAAAGGATCATAATTATGTGGCAATCATGCCGGTTGCATTTAAGGATGTGATCCGTGTGGCACAGGTAAAAGAATATAAAGTAAAGGCCATCTGTCTGAATCCACAGACAACCAATATGCTTTTAAGTGACAAGTTCATCGCCATGATGGACAGCGTATGTAAAGGCGAAGCCATTGCAGATGTAATGGAAAAACATGGATTCGGCAAAGTACAGTCACAGAAAATTACAATGACTGTGGAACAGTTCCATGCTTTTGCCCGTCGTAATGTTGAACTTGGTATTCTGCCAAAATATGTGTTTGATAATAAAGAGACCTTTGTCGATACTTTGGAAGAAAAGGGTTCACAGATGATCCTGGATATGTACAAGGCGACCTACAGAGCCAATATTCCATTCCCATATGAAGCAGATGATATTGACGTTATGATGCTTGCCATTCGGGATGACCTTACCATCGTATCCATTGGACTTCCGGCAAAAAATGTTTATGAAGGAGCCTGTTCTTCGGCATACGTTGTATGGAATCCGGAAACCAAAGAGATACAGTACTTTGTCATTGAAAATGCAAAGGATAAAGAAGGCTGTGTTTTAGGTCAGGTAACATCCGAAGGAAAATATCAGCCACTGGGAGAAGCACCAGCACAGGGCAGTGAGATGACCACTATTTTAGAAATGTTTGATAAATAATATTGGGGGAGAATACGTATGATTAATCCAATGAAATTACTTCAGTTGAGACCACTTGTAACTCAGTTTCAGAATGCGCATCCAAAGTTTTTTCAGTTCATTGCTGCAGTAGGGGCATCTGGCATGAAAGAAGGAACTATTGTGGAGATTTCCATTACAGATCCAGAGGGTAAAAATCTTTGCAGCAATCTGAAGCTTTCCAAAGATGATCTGGAATTGTTTGAAGCGGTTTCTGAGATGATGAAAGATCAGTAAATATTGACTTTTTCATACAATTAATATATATTAAAAAACTGACAGTTCGTTTGTACCATCCTGTCATTAAACAAAACCAGGACTACGAGTTAAATAGTATTGTAATTTATTCTGAAAATAAACATTTCAGAAATGTTACTGTGCAGTTTACCGCAGTCTTTATGGCTGCGGTTTTTTATATGCATTCATTTGTTTGGCTCATGCTTCAGGAGAGGAAAGATTATGTATATTTTAAAGACAGAACAGAGCTTTGATTCGGCTCACTTTTTAGCAGGCTACCAGGGAAAATGCAGCAACCTTCATGGGCATCGATGGAGAGTTGTGGTTGAGATCTGGTCAGAAAATCTGGTTTCAGAAGGCCAGCTTCGCGGTATGGTGACTGATTTTGGTGATATCAAAGCCGATTTACAGAAGTTAACCGATGACTATGATCATGCCCTGATTGTGGAAAAGGGCAGTTTGAAGGAAACCACTGTTCAGGCACTGGAGGATGAAAACTTCCGTATTATCATGGTTCCATTTCGTCCAACAGCAGAACACTTTTCCAGACATTTTTATGATGCTTTAAAAGATATGGGATATCAGGTTCGTGCAGTGGAGGTATATGAGACTCCAAATAATTGTGCGGTTTATATGGAATAGAAAGAGGATTTGATAAATGGCAAACTATAAAGTGGTTGAAATATTCAGCAGTATCAACGGAGAAGGTATGAAGGCTGGTCAGATTGCTGTATTTATCCGTATGCAGGGGTGTAATCTGGATTGCAAGTATTGTGATACTGCGTGGGCAAATGAAGAAAATTGCAGATTTCACTGGACTTCCACAGAAGAAATTGTTGAATTGATCCGCAGCATGTGGATCAAAAATGTGACCATCACTGGTGGAGAACCCTTGCTGCAGGAGAATATCAGAGAACTTTTAGAAGTCCTGTCGAAAGAGCCAGGCATTGAGGTTGAGATTGAGACCAACGGCAGTGTGGATCTGATGCCTTTTATGGATATCGAGAATCGACCATCCTTTACCATGGATTATAAGCTTCCAAGCTCCGGTGCAGAGGACGAAATGGTTATGTCCAATCTGAACTGTATTGATAAAAGGGATATGGTGAAGTTTGTGATTGGTGATGTGGAAGACCTGGTTCGTGCGAAAGAGGTAATAGAAGAATACGACTTGACCACAAGAACCAATGTTCATTTTAGTCCGGTCTGGGGTGAGATAGAGATGGAACAAATTGTATGGTTTATGAAGTCTCATCATTTGAACAATGTAACATTACAGCTTCAGTTACATAAGATTATCTGGGATCCTCAGATGCGTGGTGTATAATGTTGCTTGGGTGCAGATTGCGTTAAGGTGCAATCTTAAAAAAGGAGAGTAGAAGAATGGCAATAGATGTAAAAGCAATAGAAGAACATGTAAGAGGATTACTCATTGCGCTGGGAGATGATCCTGATAGAGAGGGATTAAAGGAAACCCCGGAGCGTGTGGCTCGTATGTATGCGGAAGTGTTTGAGGGTATGAATTATTCCAATCATGAAATCGCCCAGATGTTTGATAAAACGTTTGAAGATGACCTTACATTCAGCAAAGAAAACAGTGATTTCGTAATCGTTCGAGATATCAATGTGTTCAGTTACTGTGAACATCATATGGCACTGATGTATGATATGAAAGTGACCGTTGCTTATGTTCCAAAAGGAAAAGTAATTGGTCTTAGTAAGATTGCCCGTATCGCAGATATGGCTGCAAAACGTCTTCAGCTTCAGGAGCGTATCGGCACGGATATTGCAGAAATCATGCAGGAAGTGACCGGTTCTGAGGATGTGGCGGTACTGATTGAAGGATGTCATAACTGTATGACAGCACGTGGTATCAAAAAGACCGATGCCAAAACTTACACAAGTACATTGCGTGGTCGCTTCCAGACAGATATGATGCTGCAGATGAGACTGAGTATGTAATCAAACTGCAAGGGTACGCCTATGTGAATCTGGTATTTAGAAAAAGAAAGTGAACAAGTATGGAAAAAGCATTAGTATTATTTAGCGGTGGCGTAGACAGCACCACCTGCCTTGGTATGGCGGTTTCCAGATATGGAAAGGACCATGTGGTTGCATTATCCATTTCCTATGGGCAGAAGCATACCAGGGAAATCCAGTGTTCCAGACAGATTACAGCTCATTATCAGGTAGAGCATCTGTATTTGGATCTGGCAAAAATATTTGAATATAGTAATTGTTCTTTGTTAAGTCATTCCAAACAGGACATTCCGATGGAATCCTATGCGGAACAGATTGATAAAACAGATGGCAAACCGGTTTCGACCTATGTACCATTTCGAAATGGTTTGTTTTTATCCAGTGCAGCCAGCATTGCGTTATCAAAAGAGTGCTCTGTGATTTACTATGGTGCCCACAGCGATGATGCGGCAGGCAGTGCCTATCCGGACTGTTCGGATGCATTTAACAATGCGATCAATGATGCAATCTACATTGGCAGCGGCAATCAGCTTCGTGTAGAAGCGCCTTTTGTCAACATGACAAAAGCAGATATTGTAAAAATTGGTTTAGAGTTGGATGTTCCATATGAACTGACATGGAGTTGCTACGAAGGAAAAGATCGTCCATGCGGAACCTGTGGAACCTGTATTGACAGAGCCAAAGCTTTTGCTCAGAATGGAGTGAAAGATCCGGCTTTAGTATAGGAGGAATTGTCTGATGGCAGGAAGAAATAGAGAAGAAATGCAGGATGTAACCCTGCTTGGCAATCAAGGTGTAAAATATCCAATGGATTATGCTCCGGAAATGCTGGAGTCATTTGATAACAAACATCCAGGTCGTGATTATTTTGTAAAGTTCAATTGTCCAGAGTTTACAAGCCTATGTCCAATCACAGGACAGCCAGACTTTGCGACTATTTATATTTCCTATGTACCTGATGTAAAAATGGTCGAGAGCAAGTCTTTAAAGCTGTATTTGTTCAGTTTTCGAAATCATGGGGATTTTCATGAAGATTGCGTAAATATTATCATGAATGATCTGATCAAACTGATGGATCCAAAATACATCGAAGTATGGGGAAAATTTACGCCACGAGGCGGTATTTCCATTGATCCTTATTGTAATTATGGAAAGCCGGGAACAAAATGGGAAGAAGTGGCATGGCATCGTCTGACAAACCATGACCTCTATCCGGAGAAAGTGGACAACCGATAAAATACAAGCATGATTTGACATAGACAGGCATATCTTTATAGAGAAAAGGAGATAGGTCAATGAATGCTGTGTCAAATATGGATCATACTTATATGAAAAAAACAACTGGAAAGATCTCTGCGCTTTGGATTTGCAGGATATTATTTTTCGGTTGTTTTTTTGTTGCTATATTTATGGCAAATACCGTATGGAAGAATGAGGCTTCCTGGATTGGGTATTTACATGAAAGCAGTTTTATCAGTGGTACACCAGATTTGGAATCTGGCGGCGATAACCTGTTTGCCGTAATAATTAGCCGCATGCCCATGTGGATTTTATTGATTGTGTTTGGCAGAACCGGATTTGGGCTCCTTGTTGGCCAGGGATTTGTGGCATGGCAAGGATTTTCCCTTGGATTTATATTGTCATCTTTCCTTATCCGATACGGAATATTGGGCATTGTGGTATTCTTTATGACCTGTCTGCCGCAGATGGTGTTGTATGGAGTGGCATATGGCATTTTGTTATTCCTGCTTTGTAAACTCCATCGACAGAAAAAACAGGCAATGATTTTAGGAGAGTATTACGATGAATTGTCAAGAAAGCAGAATCGGTATATTGGTGTATGTTTTGTATTGACCACTTTGTTTTGTGTGGGTATTTTTTTGGAAAGTTATGTAAATGTATGGCTTCTTGAAAAAATTCCCCGGATAATATCCATTGTTTAGAAAAAAATAAAAAAAATTTTTAAGAAAATTTGCCAAAAATTAACAAGATATTGCGGTTTTGAAAATCTGGCTTCGAGATGTTGTGGTGTTATGTAAATCAGTGTCGAAAACTGTAAAATTACCATTTGATTTTCTCAAATTTTACCATTATAATGGCTGTTAGAGAGTGAAAGTGGAGGGATTGCGCTTAATTCCTCCTGATTTTTTACGCTAAATGGGGTTATTGACACATGGAAAAACATATTCAGGCGTTTATTCTGTATTTGCGTGACGTCAAACAAAAGTCCAAGAATACAGAACTTTCCTATGCAAGGGATTTGAAAAAACTGAATATTTTCTGCGCAGACTTAGGAATTATGTCAGCCAGTGATGTAACGGATGAGGTGATTGCCAACTATGTCGCTCACATGAACGATGAGGGTATGAAGCCAACCACCATTTCCAGAAACATTGCATCTGCAAAGGCATTCTTTGGATTCTTGGTGGAACAGGGTTATGTAAACCACAATCCGGTGATAACAACCAAGGCTCCAAAGATTGAGAAGAAGATTCCGGGAATTCTGACAATGGATGAGACTGCAAAGCTGTTGGAGCAGCCATCAGCAGACAGTCCGAAAGGACTTCGAGATCGTGCAATGCTGGAATTGCTGTATGCAACAGGAATTCGTGTCAGTGAGCTGATCAATCTAAGAGTATCTGACCTTAACATGAAGGCTGAGTACATGGTTTGCAGAGACAGCAATAAGGAACGAGTGATTCCATTTGGTGCTGTTGCAAAAGAAGCAGTTAAGAATTACCTGAAAAAGGGGCGTCCTGCAATGGTGGAAGATGAGAATATGGATTTGTTATTTACCAACTGTTCCGGACAACCAATGAGCAGACAGGGATTTTGGAAGCTGATTAAAGGCTATGGAAAAAAGGCCGGTATCAAGAGTGAATTGACACCGCACACTTTGAGACATTCCTTTGCAGCCCACCTGGTAAGTAATGGCGCAGATCTTCACTCTGTGCAGAAGATGTTAGGACATTCCGATATTTCTACCACACAGATTTATGCACAGATGACACACTCCAGGTTACAATTGGAATATAAGAAAGCACATCCGCGAGGATAAAAATAAGGAGCTACGATTTTTCGTAGCTCCCATTTTTTATACATGCTCTGCAATGTAATATAACAATTCTTCAGATTCTGCCCAACCAAGACATGGATCGGTGATGGATTTGCCGTAAATGTGTTCACCGATTTTCTGAGAACCTGGTTCAATATAACTTTCGACCATGACACCTTTTACCAGCTGACTGATTTCCGGGTTGATGTGTCGATTGTGAAGCACTTCTTTTACAATACGTACCTGCTCCAGATATTTCTTGCTTGAGTTTGAGTGGTTGGCATCTACGATACACGCTGGATTAGCCAGGTCCATTTCTTTGTACATGGTATTGAGCCGTGTCAGGTCTTCGTAGTGATAGTTTGGTCGATTGTTTCCAAATTTATCTACAGAACCGCGTAATACCACATGTGCAAGTTTGTTGCCGGAAGTGGACACTTCATAGTTACGATAAATGAACTGGTGTGACTGCTGTGCAGCGTATACAGAGTTTAACATTACGGAAAAATCACCACTGGTTGGATTTTTCATGCCGGATGGCACATCAAATCCACTGACAGTCAGTCGATGGTGCTGATCTTCTACAGAACGAGCACCGATGGCTACGTAGGAGAGAAGGTCATCCACATATAAGAAGTTTTCTGGATACAGCATTTCATCTGCAGCAGTCAGCCCTGTTTCCGCGATGGCACGAATCTGCATTTTTCTCATGGCAATCAAGCCGGCAACCATATCTGTTTTTTTCTCCGGGTCCGGCTGAGAGGCAATGCCTTTGTAACCAGCGCCTGTTGTACGGGGTTTGTTAGTGTAGATACGTGGAATGATGATCATTTTATCTTTGGTCTTTTCCTGGATCGGAACAAGACGACTGATATAATCACATACGGAATCTTCATTGTCTGCGGAACAAGGTCCAATAATTGCAATAAATTTATCAGATTTGCCAGTGAAAACATCTGCGATTTCCTGGTCACGCTTTTCCTTTAATGCTTTTAATTCTGGTGTCAGAGGATATTCCTGTTTGATTTCCTCTGGAGTTGGAAGCTGTTTGATAAATGTAAAACTCATATCGATATCTCCTTAAGCTTTAAAATAGTTCTCTTTGATCTGTGCCACAGGCATTTCCATACCAGTCCAGCATTCAAACGCGGCTGCGCCCTGATAGAGCAGCATATACATGCCATTGAAGGTTGGACATCCAAAGTCGGCTGCCATGGACATCAATTTGGTCTGTCTTGGATTGTAGATAATATCCGATACAATCAATTCCGGATGGAAAAAGGAAGCATTACGGATAGGACTACGGTCTTCATCCGGTGCCATACCAACGTTGGTGGCATTGGTCAGAATGCGACTGCTCTCTAAACTTGATTTTAACTGTGCTTCGTCTGCAATGTCAAACACAGAAATGGTACAGCCGGTATGCTCGGTAACCATTTTGGCAAAGGCTTCTGTCTGGGCGAAGGCATCTGGTCGATTGCGTCTGAAAATGTCAATAGCAGAAACACCGTCCAAAGCGGCCTGGGTGATAATTGCGGTAGCGGCACCTCCAGCACCAAGAATGGTCATTTTTTCACCAATAATATTATGACCTGCATCCTGACAGGAACGCATATATCCGATGCCGTCTGTAGTATGTCCAATCAGATGACCGTCATTGTTAATAACTGTGTTGCATGCACCCGCAAGTCTTGCAGCCGGTGTTAACTCATCCACCAGCTCTATCATAGGAACCTTGTCAGGCATGGTCAGATTAAAGCCGCGAATTCCAATGGCTTTTAGACCATCAACGGCGACTTTTAGCTTTTCCGGTCCTACATCAAAGGCAAGATAAACATAATCAAGACCAAGGATGCGGAAGGCTTCGTTGTGCATTGCCGGGGAGATACTGTGTGACACAGGACTTCCAAGCAAGCCGGTTAGTTTTGTTTTACCAGATATATTCATAATGTTTTTGTTATACCTTTCATAACTAAATGGTTCTTATTATAATAGTGCTTTTTATTTTAAAAGTCAATGACTTGCACCTTTTTTTTATGTAGGATATACTGTATGGAGCATATCGAAAGAAAACGAGGGTAAGTCATGAGAATTTTCAATATAAAGGGTATCACATTTGGAGAAGGAAGACCAGTGATTTGTATTCCTGTTATAAAAAAAGAAAAGGATGAAATTATTGCAAAGATTATAGAACTGGCACAGCGCGGTGTACAAATGATCGAGTGGCGCTCAGACGCATTTGCAGATGTTGATCAGCCACAGCAGGTGTCTGAAATTTTAGCAGAAGTAAAACCATATTTAGACAAAACGGTATTTCTTTTTACCTTCCGTACCAAACAGCAGGGGGGCACAAGATCTCTGGAAGAAAAAAAGATTCTGTATCTGAACGAACTTGCGGCAAAGTCAGGTGCCATTGATATGTTGGATCTGGAATTTTTTGAAGCCACCAGACCGGAAAAGGAGATTCGCCGATTCCAGAAAATGGGTGTGAAGATTATCGCTTCTCATCACGATTTTGAGGGAACGCCGGATGAACGTATTTTACACATGCTGATGGATCAGATGGAAGCGGGTGGTGCAGATGTTGCCAAGCTTGCCATGATGCCAAATTCTTATGATGATGTGGTTCGTATGATCAAGCTGACTAACGATACAAGAGAGCATTATCCGAATCTTCCGATTGTTACCATGTCCATGGGACCATATGGTGTCATTACCAGAATTTGTGGCGAAGCCTTTGGTTCCTGTATTACGTTTGGCGCAGATGGAGAAGCGTCGGCACCAGGTCAGATGCAGGCGGATAAGCTGAAACAGATCTTAGACTGGCTCCACGAAAGCATGACGGATTAAGTTGTTTTCCTTTTGCACTAAATTGAATTTGAGAATAGGTTAAGAAAAAAGTAAGGAAATATTTCAATGAAAAAACACATATATTTGATAGGATTTATGGGAACAGGGAAAAGTACCATTTCCCGCGCCCTGCATAAATCTTTATCCTGGGATGAAGTAGATATGGATGCAGTCATTGAACAGGATGCAGGAATGAAGATTACTGATATTTTTGCCCAGTTCGGGGAATCCCATTTTCGTGACCTGGAAACAGCATGTCTCGCTGCTTTGGCAAAAAAGGATGCATCAATTGTATCCTGTGGCGGCGGTGTTGTTTTAAGAAAGGAAAATGTAGACCTTATGAAAACCAGCGGAACGATTGTTTTGTTGACTGCCACACCAGAGACAGTATTTGAGCGTGTAAAACATTCTGCCAATCGTCCGATTTTAAATGGAAATATGAATGTGGAGTTTATTTCCCAGTTGATGGAAAAGCGCAGAAGTGCTTATGAAACAGCCTGTCAGGTAAAAATTGCAACCGATGGAAAAAATCCGGATGCAATTGCGGCAGAAATTATGACTGCTGTCGACGCAGTCCTCTAAATACGCTTTGATTTTTATTATACACTATGGTAAAATATTATAGTTGATTTAATCAACGTATTTGCAACCGTAGTCTAACGGATAGAACACAGGACTCCGACTCCTGCAATGTGGGTTCGATTCCCGCCGGTTGCGTTTGGCGAATCATTTGTTATAACGGGAGGATACTCGCTATGAATAATGAAAATAGAGAAAATAATAAAGTGAATATGGACGATATTCCAGATTTGGACATTGATTTTTTGAATGACTTTTTAGGTGAAAAAGATGGACAACCTGTTCAGAAAACAGAAGAACCTGGTGTTCCGCCAGTGGAGGAACTGATTTTTGGGGAAGAAGATAAGGTAAATCTGTTCGATGACGGAGACGACGATGACGATGACCTTATGATGATCTTTGATGATATTGAGACAGATCTTACCAGTGTAAACGAGGAAGAAGATGACGATGATCTTGTGTTCATTGACGCAGTTTCTGTTCGAGACAGAAGAAAGATCAATAAGATTCAGATGGTAGAGATTCCAGATGAACTGGATGTAGAAAAGAAAAAGACACGCAGAAGAACCCATGATGTAAATGAGATGAAGATGGAGCATTCCATCAATTTTGCGAAAAAGAATATTGTTGCTATCGGTATCGGTATTCTTGTTCTGATCATTATCATTGGCGTTATTGTTGTTGGCGTGAAGAATTTTAAGGAAAATCATTCCTCTGTCCCGAAAACTTCTTCAGGGACAGAAAGCTATCAGGTGAAAGAACAGGAAGCAATTGAAGCGCTTATGGGTGAATATTTCACAGCCCTGGCTGAGAACGATACCTATGTATTAAATGAAATTCTGGATCCTGTATTTGATAATGAGATGGAATATATCCGCATTGTCAGTGATTATATTGATTCTTACAATAATATCGTATGTTATGCATCTGAAGGAGCCAAAGAAGGCGATTACATTGTTGCTGCATATTATGAAGTGAAATACAGCAAAGTAAGAGAAACAGCACCAGGAATGCAGTTCTTCTATGTGGAGACCAATGCGGACGGTGATCTGTATTTGAACAATCTTTACAGTGAACACAACATGGTTTATGTAGAGTCACAGGGCAATACAGAGATTATGGCACTGATGTCTGAGTACCAGTTGGAACCAGATATGCAGTCAATGGTAACACAGGTGCAGGATAACTATAGTGCTGCACTGGAGGGAAGTGAAGGACTTACCGAGATGGTTACTGTTACGTTGCCAGCAGCATTGACAGATTGGGCTGCCTCTATGGAAGCATACCTGAATGTGCAGCCGGATATTCCGGTAGATGATCCTGGTACAACCGAAGAGGATGATACTCCTGAGCCAGATAACGGTGTTGCAGAAACACCTGCAGAAGGCATTGTTTACACAAACGATTCTGTTAATGTGAGACAGACACCATCCACAGATGCTGCCAAGGTAGCTTCTCTTTATGCCGGTGCAGAAGTGACTCGTCTTGCGACCACAGAAAATGGCTGGACAAAGGTTCAGACAGGAGATCTGGTTGGCTATATCCGATCCGATTTTATTTCTGAGGAACAGCCTGCAGGAACAGGTAATGCTGCAGGAAGCACCATTACTGTTAACGACACACTTAATATCCGCGCTTCAAAGAGTACAGAGGCTGATCTGGTCGATGTTGTAACTCCGGGTGGAACCATTACCATTGTGGAAGGGGACTCTGAGGGATGGACCAAAGTATCCTACAACGGAAATACCGGTTATATCCGTTCTGATTTATTAGGAAATTAAGTCGTAATACGCAGATAGCATTTGGAAAATATTCCAGATGCTATCTTTTTTTCTGCTGAACGGCGTTTTACTAATACTAAATGAAAATGGCAGGATGGATTTGTTTTTTGCTGGAAATACTTTTTGGTAAAGGAGAAATGAGTATGAACCAGCAGGAAGAAATACAGATTTTAAAATGGGTATATCTGACCGCAGCCGCAGAATATGAAATCATAGATAAATTAATTGTACAGATGCAGTGGAATGGCATTTTGTGGGAAGTAGAAAGTGCCAAAGATTTCCTTCGGGAATTGGCTGAATACCAAACTGCTTTGTCCCATGTCTTATACAAAGTAGAGCAGAGAATGGCAGAGACGGTGCAGGAGGAAAGAAATGCTGACGAGAAGACTGGAGTTTCTAAGAAAATGCAGCAAAGGGTCAACAGCTTAAAGTATCAGATCCATGAAAACAAACAGGCCGGAATTTTTGCCTGGGAGTTGGCAAAAGATCTGATTGCTATGGAAGAAACACTAATAAAAAAGATTGTAAATCATTGGGAATAACGATTTCTATTTGTGTGAAAATATGATATCATAAAGAGTCAGAAATTATATCAGAAATAGTTGTTTCTTGATGATAAAACGACAATCTAACAGATGGATTTGGATAAAAGAGATGGAAAAGCAGAACACACAAGAAGGTATTCGAATTAATAAATATTTGAGTGAAGCCGGGGTTTGCTCCAGACGAGAGGCAGACCGACAGATTGAAGCAGGAAACGTTACCATTGATGGCGTGACAGCTATGATGGGCGATCGCGTTTTTTTTGGCCAGACAGTCCGTTTTCACGGGAAAAGGGTTTCCCAGGAAGAAGAAAAAATTCTGTTGGTTTTTCATAAGCCGGTAGGGGTTGTCTGTACCGCAGAGAAAAGGGAAAAAAATAATATCATTGATTATATCAATTATCCAAAACGTGTCTATCCGGTGGGGCGTTTAGACAAGGATTCCGAAGGCTTGATCTTGCTTACGAATCAGGGTGAACTGGTAAATAAGATCATGCGCGCCGGCAATCGTCATGAGAAAGAATATCTGGTGGATGTGAATCAGGATATCACACCGGAATTTATTGCTGGAATGGCAGGTGGTGTGTATCTGGAAGAACTGGAAGTGACCACACGCAAATGTCTGGTACAAAAAGTGGAAAAACGCCGTTTCAGAATCGTGCTCA
Source organism: Eubacterium sp. (assembly GCA_017472565.1). Taxonomy (GTDB): domain Bacteria; phylum Bacillota; class Clostridia; order Lachnospirales; family Lachnospiraceae; genus Brotonthovivens. The sequence goes on along the minus strand of JAFUPY010000038.1, from coordinate 16,179 downwards.
CTCAAGGGTACAATCGTCAGATCCGTCGTATGTGTGAGGCTTTTGGCTATCGGGTAAAACGCCTGAAACGTGTGCGTATCATGAATATCAAGCTTGGAGATCTGAAAACAGGAACTTATCGGGAAGCCACACCTGCAGAATGGGAAACATTATTGGAACTGACCAGACATTCCTCGAAAACAACTGTAAAATAGGAGAATGACTATGGATGCAAAACTTCGCTTAGAAGAGTTGAAAAAATTATTAGAATATCATATTGATCGTTATTACAATCAGGATAGTCCTGAGATTACAGATTATGAGTACGATATGATGATGCAGGAGTTGAAAGCCATTGAGAAGGAACATCCGGAATGGATCACGCCAGACTCTCCAACCCAGAAAGTGGGTGGCACAGCCAAGAGAACCGTAGGTGTTTTGGTGCCTCACAATGTGCCAATGCTCAGTCTGCAGGATGTGTTTTCAAAAGAAGAAGTCTATGATTTTGTGGAAGAGATGAAGCAGAAACTCCACAATCCTGAATTTGTGGTAGAGTACAAAATCGACGGTCTGTCCATGGGACTTCGCTATGAAGATGGAAATCTTATGCTTGCTGTTACCCGTGGGGATGGTGTCACTGCGGGGGAAGATGTTACCCAGAATGCGAAAGTAATCAAAGATGGGAAACAAAAGTTAAAGACACCGGTTCCGTATATTGAAGTTCGTGGTGAAGTATATATGAAGACAGAGGATTTTGACCGGGTAAACCAGCAGCAGGAACTTCTTGGGAAAAAGAAATTTGCCAATCCAAGAAACTGTGCGGCGGGAACTTTGCGTCAGTTGGATCCAAAAGTGACAAAAGAACGTGGACTTTCCATGTTTGTATTTAATATTCAGGAGGTGCGTGGAGCCCAGTTTAACAGCCACACAGAAGGCTATGCGTTCCTGCGGGAGAACAAGATTCCGATCATTGAAGATTATGCGGTATGTACCACAGCAGATGAAGTGTGGGAAGCTATCTGCCGCATCGGTGATAATCGTGGCAATCTTGGGTATGACATTGATGGTGCGGTAGTGAAAATCAACGATTTTGCCCAGCGCGAACAGCTTGGTGCTACCTCCAAGGTTCCAAGATGGGCCATTGCCTATAAGTATCCACCAGAGGAAAAGGAAAGCAGGATTATTGATATTGAACTTTCGGTAGGTCGTACAGGACGCATTACACCAACGGCAGTGTTTGAACCGATCCGTCTCTGCGGAACCAGCGTATCCCGGGCAACACTCCACAACCAGGACTTTATTGATGATTTGGATGTGGGAATTGGCGATACGGTTGTGGTATACAAGTCCGGTGAAATCATTCCAAAGGTAAAAGCCGTGGTAAAGGAAAAGCGTCCGGAAGGAACTCTGCGTTTCCATATACCAGAATATTGTCCGGTCTGCGGCGCAAAAACAGTTCGTGAAAAAGATACGGCAGACATTCGTTGTACTTCCCTGGACTGTCCGGCGCAAAAGGAACGTCACATTATCAACTTTGTTGGTCGGGATGCCATGGATATCAAGGGGTTTGGCTCTGTCTATGTGGTAGATCTGGTTCGCCTTGGCTATATCAGGGATATTGCAGACATATTTGTATTAAAAGAACATAGAGAAGAACTGATTGCACAGGGAATCATCGGAAAAGAAAAGAATACCGATAAGCTGTTGGAAATGATTGAAAATGCAAAAGGAAACGAAGCCTATCAGCTTCTGACAGGGTTTGGCATTCCAAACATTGGAAAAGCGGCTGCCAAGTCTCTGTTAAAGCATTTCAAGAGTATTCGTGCAATTGCAGAAGCCTCTGTGGAAGAACTTCAGGAAGTTACCGATATTGGCGGTGTCAGTGCAGCGTATATCCATGCATTTTTTGCATCTGCTTCCAATCAGGAAATGCTTGCCCGCCTGGAAGCTTATGGAGTAAACATGGAACTTAAGGAAGCAGAAGGCGGAACCAGTCTGGCAGGAAAGATCATTGTTGTGACAGGAACGCTGCCAACTTTGGGAAGAAAAGAGGCAACGGAGCTGATTGAGAAAAATGGTGGAAAAGCATCCGGTTCTGTTTCGAAAAAGACCGATTATGTTCTTGCAGGCGAAAGCGCGGGAAGCAAACTGACAAAAGCACAGGAACTTGGAATCCCTGTGATTACCGAGGAAGAATTTTTGACAATGATTTCCAACTAGTTTTCGTAAATAACTTTTCAAATATTAAGATGTTTGGTATAATCATACTAACTGTGTGACAATTCATTTAGGAGGTAAAAAACGTGGCTGAAGATAGAAAAGGTTATAAAATTAGAGAAGATCAGCTTGGTGAAATTCAGATTGCAGATGAAGTAGTAGCGATTACAGCAGGTCTTGCAGCAACAGAAGTTGAGGGAGTTAGCTCCATGGCAGGCAATATCACAAATGATATTATCAGCCGTCTTGGACCAAAGAACCTTTCCAGAGGCGTTCGTGTGTTCATGGACAACCGCAAGGTCTCTGTAGATGTTGCGTTAAATATTTCTTATGGTTATTCTATTCCTGAAGTATCTGCAAAGGTTCAGGAAAAGGTGAAAAATGCAATCGAGACAATGACAGGACTTGACGTTGCATGTGTTAATGTTCGCATTGCAGAGGTTTGCATGAAAGACGAAAAATAATACCATCCTCGGAGGAGTTTATGAGTCGAAGAGAAATCAGGGAACAGATTTTCAGAATGCTGTTTCGCATAGAGTTTTATGCCCAGGAGGATATGCCAGAACAGTACGCGCTGTTTGCAGAAGATCTGCCAGATGACAATCCGGCCGACCTGGAGTACATTGAAAACAAAATAAAACAGATTGGAAAAGTTCTGGAAGATATCGATGCAGCTATCAATAGTGCTGCAGAAAAATGGAAAACATCCCGTATGGGAAAGGTGGAACTTACGATTATTCGTCTTGCAGTATACGAGATGAAATATGAAGAAGACATTCCGGTTTCCGTTGCGATCAACGAAGCTGTGGAGCTTGCAAAAATATATGGTGGAGATGAGTCTGCCGGATTTGTAAACGGCATCTTGGCAAAACTGGTATGACAAAAAATGTTTATTCAGTAGGACAGGTAAATACTTACATTAAGAATATGTTTGCCCAGGACTTTATGATGAATCATATCTATGTCCGGGGAGAGGTTTCTAATTGTAAGTACCATTCTTCCGGACATATTTATTTTACATTAAAGGACAAAACTGGCACACTCAATGCAATTATGTTTGCGGGAAGCCGCAGAACGGGTCTTGGATTTCCTATGAAGGAAGGGGACAATGTAATTGTGTTGGGTGCCATTCGTGTGTATGAAAGAGATGGCAAGTATCAGCTTTATGCGGAACAGATTGTGTTAGAAGGCGCAGGAATTTTATACCAGAAGTTTGAGCAGTTAAAACAGGAGTTGGAGGAGATGGGGATGTTTGCCCCGGAGTACAAGCTGCCAATTCCAAGATTTGCCAGAACAGTGGGGGTTGTTACAGCGCCAACAGGGGCTGCTGTCAGGGATATTCAGAGTATCTCTGCCAGAAGAAATCCGTACGTACAGTTGATTTTATATCCGGCACAGGTGCAGGGTGAGGGCGCTGCCGCAAGTATTGTGAATGGGATTCGTGCATTAGAGCAGTATGGGGTTGATGTGATGATCGTTGGACGCGGAGGTGGTTCTATTGAAGACTTATGGGCGTTCAATGAAGAGGTCGTTGCCAGAGCCATCTTTGAATGCAGCGTACCGATCATTTCGGCAGTTGGTCACGAGACAGATACTACAATTGCAGATTATGTGGCGGATCTTAGAGCGCCAACTCCATCTGCAGCAGCAGAATTGGCAGTGTTTGACATTCAGGCTGTGATGGACGATCTTGCCGCAAAGCGCTTGCAGCTGAATCGGATGTTGATTCGTCAATTGGACCACAGCAAGTCCCGCGTGGAACAGTATCGTTTGCGTTTGGAACTGTTAAGCCCGCAGAACCAGTTATTGGAAAAGCGTCAGCAAGCGATGGAATATGAGGATAGATTACAAAACAGCATGGAACGTATCCTGATGCGCAAAAAGCATCAAATGGAAGTATATGCACACCGTCTGGAGGGATTGTCTCCCCTCCGCAGAATCAGCAGTGGATGTGCATATGTAACAAACCGGAAGGGAGAAATGGTCAGATCCGTATCTCAGGTACAGGCGGGAGACATGATTTCTCTGCGAATGCTTGACGGAACCATGCAGGCAGAAGTAAAGGACAGGACGAGTATCAATGAGTGAAAATATATTACAGGAAGCAACTTTGGAAGAAGTATTTAAAGAATTAGATCAGATTCTTGCGCAGATGGAATCGGGAGAACTGCCATTAGACAAGGCATTTGCTATGTATGAGCAGGGTGTTGCCAAGGTCAAACAGTGCAATGAAAAGTTAGATCTGATTGAGAAAAAGATGCTGGAGCTGAACAGTGCCGGAGAAGTCAAAGCATTTTAGATGGTACTTTTTTAGTGTTATAAGAAAGATTGGCAAACAAGATAGAGATATCTTATAAGAGGAACATGTTATGGATATAAAAAAGGAAATTGCGGAAAGAACCAGACAGATTGAACATGTGATCACACAGTTTTTACCAGAGGAAGAGGGATATCAGCAAACCGTAATTGAAGCAATGAATTACAGTTTTTTATCTGGCGGCAAACGTCTGCGTCCAATGCTGATGCAGGAGACCTATCGTTTGTTTGGCGGCAAATCAGCCGTAATAGAACCATTTATGGCTGCCATCGAAATGCTTCATACCTATTCCCTGATTCATGATGATCTGCCTGCAATGGATAACGATGAATATCGCCGCGGCAGAAAAACTACACATATTGTGTATGGAGAAGCAATGGCAATACTTGCTGGGGATGGTTTGCTCAATTATGCCTTTGAGACGGCAATTTCTGCGCTTTCTATGGAACCAAACAATCCACAGGTGGCAAAGGCGCTGGCTGTTTTTGCAAGAAAAGCCGGTATCTATGGAATGATCGGCGGTCAGACGGTGGATATTGAAAGCGAAGGCACGCCACTGAACAGGGAAAAACTGAATTTTATATATGAATTAAAAACAGGAGCATTGATTGAAGCTGCTATGCTGATTGGTGCCATTTTAGCAGGTGCCACCAGGAAAGAGCAGGATATTGTTGGTGCCATTGCCAGAAATGTTGGTCTGGCATTCCAGATTCAGGATGATATTCTGGATGTGACCAGCACACTGGAGGTTCTTGGCAAGCCGGTTGGCAGCGATGAGAAGAACGAAAAGTCAACCTATGTCACATTGGAGGGAATTGAAAAAGCCCGTGAAGATGTGGAAATGTTGACAAAAGATGCGGTGGCGCTTATGAACGCACTGGTTGTTAAAAATGAGTTCTTAAGTCAGCTTTTAATGTATCTTGTGTATAGAGATAAATAAGGGTAACAGGGTTAAATAAGGTTATAGTATGGCAATTTTAGAGCGTATTCATCAGGCCAATGATATTAAGGACCTGAGTATCAATGAACTATATGAATTGTCTGATGAGATTCGAGATTTTCTGATTGAAAACATCTCCAAAACAGGAGGGCATCTGGCTTCCAATCTTGGTGCTGTAGAACTTACATTGGCACTTCATATGATCTGTGATCTGCCGAAGGATAAGATCATATGGGACGTTGGGCATCAATCATACACACACAAGATTCTCACAGGCAGAAAAGAGGAGTTTGCCAGCCTTCGTCAACATGGAGGTTTGAGTGGATTCCCAAAACGATGCGAGAGCGCATGTGACAGTTTTGACACTGGACACAGCTCTACATCCATTTCCGCCGGACTTGGATTTGTAAAGGCGAGAGATCTTCTGAGAGAGGATTATAAAGTGATTTCCGTCATTGGAGATGGCTCCTTTACAGGCGGTATGGCATACGAGGCGTTAAACAATGCTTCTGTCAACAAATCCAATTTTATAATTGTATTAAATGACAACAAGATGTCTATTTCAGAAAATGTAGGTGGTTTTTCCAAACACCTTGCTTCTTTGCGTACAGCCGAGGCCTATCAGGATCTGAAATCCGGAGTACATTCTTCCCTGGAGAAAATGCCATTTGGTGATCGCATTACCAGAAGACTGCAGAAAACAAAGAGCAGTTTGAAGCAATTGATGATTCCTGGCATGATGTTTGAAAACCTGGGTGCAACTTACCTTGGACCGGTGGATGGACATAAAATTGAAGATATGATTGCACTGCTAAAGGAAGCAGCCAAAGTAAATGGTCCTGTGGTGGTACATGTGATTACAGAGAAGGGCAAAGGCTATGAACCTGCGGAAACTTACCCATCTAAGTTCCACGGTACTTCGGCTTTCCATATTGCCACAGGTGAGTTAAAGAAAGTAAAAGAAAAAGCAGATTATACCGATGTGGCATCATCTGTTCTGAAAAAAATCGGTGAAAAAGACGACAAAGTGGTTGCAATCACAGCAGCTATGGCAGATGGAACCGGCTTAAAACGTTTCCGCAATGCTTTCCCAGATCGGTTTTTCGATGTAGGGATTGCAGAAGGACATGCAGTTACCTTTGCAGCCGGACTTGCAGCAGCCGGACTAAAACCGGTAGTGGCAGTATATTCCTCTTTCTTACAGAGAGGGTTTGATCAGATGATCAGTGATGTGTGCCTTCAGAATTTGCCGGTAGTATTTGCCATTGATCGTGCAGGTCTGGTTGGTGCAGATGGTGAGACACATCAGGGGATCTTTGACCTTTCCTATCTGTCCATGATTCCAAATATGACGGTTATGGCACCTAAAAACAAATGGGAATTAGCTGCCATGCTTCGCTATGCAGTCAATTTCAACGGGCCAATCGCAGTGCGTTACCCAAGAGGGCAGGCGTACGACGGGTTGAAAGAGTTCCACCAGAAGCTGGAGCTTGGAAAAGCAGAAATGCTTTATCAGGGTGAGCAGATTGCACTGTTTGCCATTGGAAATATGGTGGAAGTGGCAGAGCAGGTACGAGATATCCTTACAGAAAAAGGATATTCTGTAACATTGGTCAACAGCCGTTTCATGAAACCCCTGGATGTGGATATGCACATAGAAGGGGCAAAGACACACAAGCTTTTGGTTACCATGGAAGAAAACGTGTTAGAGGGCGGCTATGGTGCCTCTGTTTTACAGATGCTGCAGAAACAAAATATGGAAAGCAATAAGGTTCTGAACTTTGGGATTGAAGATCAGTTCGTAGAACATGGAACCGTAAATGAATTGCGAAAAGAACTTGGGCTTGATCCGGCATCGATGGCAGCAAAGATTATAGACGCATACGAATCCATTTCTTAGAAACATTAGAGTGATAAAGATAGATTGAGGAATACTACATGAAAGAACGTTTAGATATTCTTTTGGTAAAAAAAGGACTGGCGCCATCCAGAGAAAAAGCAAAGGCTATGATTATGTCTGGCAATGTTTTTGTGGATGGACAGCGAGAGGATAAAGCGGGGACTTCTTTTCCGGAGGAAGTAAACATTGAAATCCATGGCAATACCTTAAAATACGTTAGCCGTGGTGGGTTAAAACTTGAAAAGGCCATGAATCATTTTGACATCACATTGGATGGTAAAGTGTGTATGGACATCGGTGCTTCTACCGGTGGATTTACTGACTGTATGCTTCAGAATGGCGCAGCAAAGGTATATGCGGTGGATGTTGGCTATGGGCAGTTTGCATGGAAGCTTCGTCAGGATGAACGTGTGGTCTGTATGGAAAAAACCAACATTCGATATGTGACACCACAGGATATTGATGATGTCCTTGATTTTGCCTCTGTGGATGTTTCCTTTATTTCCCTGACAAAAGTGTTAGGTCCGGCAAGAGAACTGCTGAAAGATGGTGGGCAGATGGTATGTCTGATCAAACCACAGTTTGAAGCAGGCCGGGAAAAGGTTGGAAAGAAGGGAGTTGTCCGTGATAAGTCCGTACACTTAGAAGTGATTGAAACCGTGCTTGGATTTGCAAAAGAGAATGGTTTTCAGGTATTGAATCTGGAATATTCTCCAATCAAAGGTCCGGAAGGGAATATCGAATATTTGATGCATATTGAAAAAACGAATGCTGTTTCAGCAGAAGAAGGCATTGATGCGGCTGTAATCGTAGAAGCAGCTCATGGGGAGCTTGACAAATAACATGCGTAAGTTTTTTATTATCACAAACGAACATAAAGACAGGGATCTGGTGGTAACCCAGGAGATTCAAGATTACATCATCAGTCAGGGCGGCGAGTGCGATTACTTTGTCAGCCGTGAGGCCAACTGGCATGTGGAAGGTGTCAGAAGACCAGGTGCCATTGAAGAAGATGTGGAATGTATCCTTGTCCTTGGTGGCGATGGTACTCTGGTACGAGCAGCCAGAGACCTGGCTGAACTTAACATTCCAATGATTGGTGTCAATCTTGGAACCTTAGGGTATCTCTGCGAATTAGACAGAAGTACTGTATTGCAGGCCATTGATCGGATGATGGAAGATGCCTACGATGTAGAGTCCCGCATGTTGCTGGAAGGCTGCGAGATTCGAAATGAAAATTTTGCAACCGTAACACATGCCTTAAATGACATTGTCATCCATCGAATGGGTTCCCTGCAGTTGATTAATATTGAGGTTTCCGTCAATGGAGAATATCTGACCACATATGGCGCAGACGGGATTATCATTTCCACACCAACAGGTTCCACCGGATATAGTATGTCTGCGGGTGGACCGATTGTAGATCCAAAGGCGGATCTGATTGTGATCACACCGATCAACTCCCATGACATTTCTTCAAAAAGCATTGTGGTGGGGTCTGATGCCAACATTACCATTGAACTGGTACAGCGTCGCGCGGAAAGAGATGAGCTTGCAGAGGTAAGCTTTGACGGTGACCGCATCATTCACATGCGCGTTGGAGATAAAATTCTTGTTCGCAAGGCGGAAATGTCAACCAGGATTTTAAAGCTGAACCGTGTAAGCTTTTTACAGATTTTAAGAAAGAAAATGCAGCATTAATCATCAGGAGGAGTTTTCCAAATGAAAGCAAAAAGACATGCAAAGATTTTAGAAATCATCAGAAAATATGAAATTGAGACGCAGGAAGAGTTGTGTGCCAAGCTGAATGAAGAAGGGTATCCTGCTACACAGGCAACAGTGTCCCGAGATATCAGAGAGATGAAACTGACCAAGATTTCCACCCATCATGGTCGTCAGAAATATACTTCATTGACAGAAAAACAGGGCGATATGGGCGATAAGTATATCCGTATTTTTAAGGATGGATTTGTTTCCATGGACATGGCACAGAACATTCTGGTCATCAAGACTGTATCTGGTATGGCAATGGCCCTTGCAGCAGCATTGGATGCCCTGGATTTCCATGAAATCGTTGGAAGTATTGCTGGTGATGACACGATCATGTGTGCAGTCCGCACCACACAGGATACCGAAAATCTGATGAAGCGACTTCGCAGAATGATGAATGATTTGTAAAATATAAATTGCTACATAGATTCAGGAGCGCATAGCACATAAGAGAGAGTAGAAAGAGTAAAGTATGTTACAGAGTCTACACGTTAAAAATCTTGCTTTGATTGACGAAGCAGAAGTTAATTTTGAAAATGGTTTAAATATTTTATCAGGGGAAACGGGAGCCGGTAAATCTATTATTATCGGTTCTATGAACATGGCATTAGGAGAAAAAGCTTCCAAAGATATGGTGCGCCACGATGCGGACTATGCTTTCGTGGAGCTTATTTTTCATGAACAGCGTTCTGAACTCATAGAAAAATTAAAAGAACTGGATGTATTTCCAGAAGATGGGCAGATTATTATGAGCCGTAAGATCATGCCAGGCAGAAGCCTGTGTAAGATCAATTCTGAAACGGTATCGGCATCCCTGATGCGTTCAGTAGCTTCTTTGTTGATTGATATTCATGGGCAGCATGAACACCAATCACTATTGTCCAAGAAAAATCATTTGAAATATCTGGATGATTTTGCCAAATTGGATGAGGATAAAGCAGAGTTAAGAGAGGCATACCATAGTTATCAGGAGAAAAAGCGTCTGTTAGAGGAAGCTTCTATGGATGAGGAAAGCCAGGCAAGAGAATTGTCTTTTTTACAGTTCGAGATCAATGAGATTGAGCAGGCTCATCTGATGGTAGGTGAAGATGAAGAACTGGAAAGTCGTTATCGTACTCTTTCCCATGGAAGAAAAATTATGGAAGCGGCTGGCACTGCCTATGAAATGACAGGAAATGCCATGGAAAATGCTTCCAGTATGGTTGGCCGTGCGGTAAGAGAACTGATTAGTGTCAGTGATTACGATGAAACCGTACAGACACTGGCAGATCAGCTGGGTGAAATCGATAATTTATTATCTGATTTTAACAGAGATTTATCCGGTTATCTTTCAGATGCAGATTTTTCCGAAGAACAGTTTGCTGAAGTGGCAAAACGTTTGGATGAAATTAACCATTTGAAATCCAAGTATGGTGATTCTATCGAAAAGATTTTAGCCCAGAAGAAAGAAAAAGAAGCCCGCGTAGAGCAATTATTGAATTACGATGCATACCGGAGCAAATTAGAAGCAGAATATAAGGCTGCTACAGCAGAAGTAAAGGTTCAGTCTGATATTTTAAGTGTGATTCGTAAAAAAGAAGCGAAAACACTTGTAAAAGAAGTGACACAGGCATTGATCGATCTGAATTTCCTGGAAGTTAGATTTGACATGCGGTTTGAAACTTTAGATCACTTTACCGCCAATGGTATCGATGATGCCAGATTTTATATTTCCACCAATCCGGGGGAAGAGCTAAAGCCATTGGAGCAGGTGGCTTCTGGTGGTGAGTTGTCTCGAATTATGCTGGCGCTTAAGACGGTATTGGCTGAAAACGATGAAATCGAAACCCTGATTTTTGATGAGATCGACAGTGGTATCAGTGGTCGTACTGCCCAGATGGTGGCCGAAAAGATGAAGCAGACAGGGAAGAACCATCAGATTATCTGCATTACTCATTTGCCACAGATCGCAGCAATGGCAGACACCCACTTTTTAATTGAAAAAACAACAGAAGGCGGAAGCACTGTTTCCAATATACGAACCCTTTCGGAAGAAGAGAGTATTCAGGAACTTGCCCGAATGCTTGGTGGCGTCAAGATTACTGATACTGTAATTCAGAGCGCAAGAGAGATGAAGGAAATGGCAAATGCGGCAAAATAATACCTGACTGTTGCAAATATAAGCTTCACATACTAAACGAGGATACACATAATGTGTATCCTTTTATTTTTACAACGAGGTTAAAGTATGATGAAGATATATAGATTTTTTATAAGACACAGAAAAATGGGATTGGTATACATGCTGGCATTGCTTGGGGTCTTTGGATGGGGCAACCTGCTCTGGGAAGTGCCAACAGAAATTTATGTAACAAAAGGGGAAGAAATAAAGCTGGAAGAGTCCATACCAGTCACCTTTGAACAGGAAGATTCCGAAGAAGTGTTTGCTGATAAATGGCGGGACAATTATGAAATGACCTGCAGTTTTCTTGGCATTATTCCGGTAAAGACAGTAACAGTACATGTGGTGGATGAACAGGAGGTCATTCCGGTGGGACAAACCGTAGGAATTCTGTTGCAGACGGATGGTGTTTATGTGGTTGCAACCGACGAGATTGAAACTGCCAGTGGAGAAAAAATATCTCCATGTAAACGTCAGGTCAAATCCGGAGACTATATCACCCATGTAAATGGAATTGTCGTTACCCAAAAAGAAGAAGTGATGGAAGTGGTGGAGGCAAGCAATGGTGCGCCTATCGAATTAACATTGCGAAGAAATGACAAAACGGTGACTTGTGATGTCACACCTGTTTATGCAGCCAACCACACTTATAAGTTAGGCATATGGATCAAAGATGATATTGCTGGTGTGGGTACCATTACTTATATCGATGGGGAAGGTAATTATGGTGCATTGGGGCACGGGATCAGTTCAGCAGAAACAGAGGAATTAGTCGAAATTATAGAAGGTAACTTATATGAGACCGAGATTGCAGGAATCAATAAGGGAGAAAAAGGAACACCGGGTTCATTGGTTGGCCTGCTATATTTTCAACGGGAGCATTATCTGGGCACGGTAGATACCAATAGCACGGTAGGAATCTATGGAAGTTTGGATAATATATCCGATACTGCTGCCGGAGCAGAACCGATGCCGGTCGGATATAAGCAGGAAATCCAGACAGGACCGGCTGAAATTCTTGCCAGTGTGGATGGCGTGGTAAAAAGCTACGATATCGAGATAGAAGACATTGTGATGAACAGCCCGGAAGTCAATAAAAGTATGTTCATACGGGTCACGGATGAAGAATTAATTGCAAAGACGGGAGGGATCGTCCAGGGAATTAGTGGGTCACCAATTATCCAGAATGGAAAGATTGTAGGAGCAGTAACACATGTACTGGTAAATGATCCAACGAGAGGGTATGGAATCTTTATAGAATCGATGTTGAATTCAGTGAAATAAATAATTTATATAGTGTCCTTTTGCAGAAAAAATATAAGTACGATGCTAACAATCGCATCTTTACTTATATTTTCTTCTGCTCAATGGATAAATTTATTATTTATTCCCCAATTGCCAGAATGCAACCGCGCTTGCAGCGGCAACATTTAAGGAATCTACGCCATGGGACATAGGAATACATACGGTGTAATCGCAGTCAGCAATGGTGGTGTTGGCGAGACCATCACCTTCTGTGCCAAGGATAATAGCCAGCTTTTTCTCTGCCATGAGATTCGGATCATCAATAGAAACTGAATCATCACACAAAGCCATAGCGGCAGTTTTAAAACCGAGCGCATGTAATTGCTCAACACCGTTTGACAACCAGTCATCTGTATCAGTTCCTATGTACGTCCAGGGAATCTGAAATACGGTTCCCATACTGACTCTGGCAGCGCGACGATAGAGAGGATCGCTGCAAGCTGGTGTAAGTAATACCGCATCCATGTTCAGCGCAGCTGCGGAACGAAAGATAGCCCCCACATTGGTAGGGTTGACTACGTTTTCAAGAACCACAATGCGATGAGCATCCTTACAAATTTCGGAAACAGATGGGAGTACGCGACGTTGCATCGCGCATAACATACCTCGCGTCAGATTAAAACCAGTCAGTTTTGATAACACTTCAAACGCGGCAGTGTAAACAGGAATATCTCCACATCGCCCAATCACATCTAATGTTTCGCCAGTTAATTGTTTTTTCTCAACAAGAAAAGAAACTGGTTCATAGCCCGCATTTAATGCACGCTCAATTACCTTTGGGCTTTCCGTAATAAAAAGTCCCAGATCAGGCTCATAGTAGTGAAGTAGCTGTGCTTCATTTAATCGGGCATAGATATCCAGTTCCGATGCGTTAAGATCATTTATTTCAATAATGTTCATAAAAAACTCCTGAATTAATAGTTAAATGTTATGAACAGTATAGTGGTTTGAGATCCGCGTGTCAAAGATAGTTTTAATATGGATTTGACAGAAATGTATGAATTGGAATATAAAAATGATGTATAATGAAAATATCGATAGGAAAAGGAGTAAGCTTCTATGACAAATTATGATGAAAGATTAAATGAACTTCGACAGAAAATAGCCCGTAAGAAACATCTGGAATATACCTTAGAAGATATGCGCAAGCAACGCATTGATTTAGCAAATAAAGTAAAGGATCTGGATGCGGCTAAAATAAAAGAGGAGCAGGATGTTGTAAAGTTAGAAGGTGGCAGTCTTGCTAGCTTTTTCTATAACGTGGTTGGTAAGAAAGACGAAAAGCTAGACAAAGAACGTCAGGAGGCCTATGCAGCTAAGGTAAAATATGATGCTGCATATGCAGAACTGCAAGCATTGGAGACTGATATCGAAAGTGCAAATCATGAATGGAACCAGTTGCTTTCCTGTGAGGATGACTATAAGAGAACATGGAATGAGAAAATATGCTATCTTAAGATTTCGGACACCAAGATTGCGGCGGAGCTGAATGAATTGGAGGAAAAAATCGCCTATTTGGAAAGCCAGGAAGTAGAACTGCAGGAAGCCATTACCGCTGGTAACATGGCAGTGATGGCAGCGAAAGAGGCGCTAAACAATTTAGATAGTGCGGACAGTTGGAGTACATGGGATTTATTGGGAGGCGGCTTATTCGTAGACGTTGCAAAACACAGCGCTCTTGATGATGCACAGGTCTCCATTCAGTCATTGCAGCTTCGTCTTCGCCGTTTTAAAACAGAACTGGCAGACATAACCATACATACGGATGTCAATGTTAAGATAGAGGGATTTTTACATTTTGCGGACTACTTTTTCGATGGTCTGATTGTGGACTGGATGGTTCGCAGTGAAATCCATGACTCAGTAGAAAGTGTAGAGAATATCCGCAGTCAGATTCATTCCGTATTAGTGAAATTGATTACCATGCGAGACAAGGTCGTATTCGAAAAAGATGCTTTGAAAGAGAAAATGGATCAGATTGTTCTGAACTCGAAGTAGATACAGCTATACATATTTTATAATGAATATAAATCATCAGGGATATTGGTCACAATATCCTTGATTTTTTGGTATTAAAATAGTATGATAATCAAAGTAATTGAAAATCAAACTATTACACAATATAAGGAGACAATTGAATATGAGTGAAACAACTAATTTGACTCCAAAGAAAAAGATGAAACTTTGGAAGAAACTTATTCTTGCCATTGTAGCGATTATGATAGCTTTTATTATCGTTGTTTTGGCAATTTTCTTTGGGGTATGGCATGATGAAATTGCCAATGTAAGAAGTATGGAACACGTTCGTGAAAGAAATGCTGAACATTTAGATGGTTCTGTTTACCAGATGAATGCACAGGGCGGATTTTACTTTGATGAATTTATTGCACAGGGCGGTGTATCCAGTGACTCAGAGCTGATTGGTTTTATCACGGATCACATTACCAGAGGTGTAATCGACATGGGTATCAGTGAATCTGAAATTGCATGTGCATCCTTTACCGCTCAGACAGAAGAGGGCGATACAATTTGGGCTCGTAATTATGACTTTAAGAAAACAAACGTTATGATTGTTTTCACAGAAGCGACTGAGGGTAGACATGCTTCTGTTTCTACCGCAGATTTACAGTTTCTTGGGCTGGATACAGAGTCCGACATGAATGGCTTGATGGACAAGATTACAGCACTTGCATCTCCATTTGTTCCATTAGATGGTATGAATGATGCGGGGGTAAGCTGTGGTATATACATGTCTTATCAGGGGGAAGAAACCATTGCAACCAATCAGGATACAGAAAAACCTGACATCACATCCACAACACTTCTTCGTCTGATTCTTGACTATGCAGACAGTGTAGAAGAAGCGGTGGAATTAGCACAGCAGTATGATCTTCACGATTCTGCCCAGACTTCTTATCATTATATGGTGGCAGATTCTACAGGTAAGAGCGCAATTCTTGAATGGGTTGCAGTTGGTGGTACAGATGTAACTGATAATGATGGATCTTCAAGACAGCTTGTGGTTACATACAATGATGATGATGCTCACATTGGTGAAGCAGAAGGTGCAAGTGATTATCAGTGGATTACAAACTTTATCATCCAGCCTGATTATTATGCAGAAGATGTAACGCCTCCTGGATTTGATCGTTACGAAAAGATTTATGAAGATTTGAGTGCAACAAATGGTGTTGTTGTGGATGAGTGGGCAGCCATGGATATTCTCTCCAATGTTGGCAGAAGAACATGGAACAACGATGATGGAAATGGATGTACCGTTCACAGTGTTGTTTATAACTTGACGGATAAAACAGTTCTCTGGGTTTCTAATGAAAACTACGATGATGAGACTGCAATTTTTGAATTTAAATTAGGTGAGTAAAAAAATCCCAGCATATTCGTGCTGGGATTTTAATGTAGAATACATATTACGCGTTAGCTTTTCCTTCTTTTCTTCTGTTGTAGTATTCAGCAGTTGCTGTAAATACAACGTCGGAAGAAGAGTTGATTGCTGTTTCTAAGGAATCCTGGATTACACCGATGATGAAACCGATACCTACTACCTGCATTGCGATGTCGTTGGAAATACC
>JAFUPY010000037.1 GCA_017472565.1 Eubacterium sp. | reverse complement strand
TATTAAAGTTTAAACCTGCCAGTTTCGTATCTGGCTAATCTAGTTTTTTCTAAACTAGCAAACTCTTGTCTTTTTAGCATTCGTTTCCGTTTGCTTGAATTGACTATGGGTTGTGTGTTTCATATCCATTGTTCAGTTTTCAAGGATCAATCTGCTTTTTAGCAGTGAAGATTATTTTATCAAATCTTTATTGTACCGTCAAGTATTTTTTTCAATACTTTCAAGTTTCATTCGATTTGTGTCATCCGCTTTCGCAGCAACGAATGATAGTTTATCATGTCTGTTCTATCCTGTCAAGCATTTTTTGAACTTTTTTAAGTTCTTTTGTGCTTTTCTGTTTTCGTTGTGCTGTTTTTTCGCAGCGACAGTTATTTATTATACACGCATAACGAAAAATGTCAACACCTTTTTTCAACTTTTTCATTTCTTTTGGGCAAAAAGAAAGACGAGCCAAAATGACTCGCCTTTCGTATTTTCGATCAATCTTCGTACAGCAGGCCTTCGCAAAGGGAGTAGCATGCCTCTGTAGGTGTTACATCCAGTTCTTTTGCTCTATTCAGGTTGTTCCATGTATTTGCAGGCAGGATCTCTTCTACTTTCTTTTTCAGGGATTCTTCATCACCGTCATACAGGTATTCTTCTGCGCCGCAGATTACGCCTGCTGTGTTATGCCACCATTCGGACTGGAACAGTACGCCGTGTTCTGCAACCAGTTTTGCCAGTCTGTATTCTTCTTCCTGACTGGAAGCACGCAGCTGGTTGTTTGCAGATCCCCAAATGTATTTACATTTCAGTTTAGGAATGTTTTCATCATACAGGATACCACCAATAGCACAAGGGCAAACGATATCTACATCCATATACAGAACATCGTCTACAGAAACAACTTCCACGCCTCTGCCGGGGTGTTTATCTACAAATTCCTGTGCTCTTGCTGGATTGATATCAGCTACATACAGTTTTACATCTTCGCTCAGCAGATGTTCGCCCATATACCAGCCAACAGCGCCCAGACCCATCAGAGCAACGCTCTTGCCATTCAGGCTTTCTGTACCTTCTTTGAATTTCACAGCCTGTTTCATTGTCAGATATACGCCATATGCTGTGGGTTTGCCTGTTTCGCCTGTTTTTGCAGAGGGGCCGCCTGTGTACTGCATAGAAAAGCCTTCTCTAATCATAACATCGGACATTTCTGTAGGGAAGTTCATGTCAGGGCCAGTCATATCTCTTGTGGAATCCAGCGCATAAGCCAGGAAGCCCATAATCTCCATATTATTGATATCCAGTTCATCCATCTGTACAGTTGCTTTGCAGCCGCCGAAAGGCAGTTTGCCTGCGATATTTTTGAAGCTCATGCCGCGGCCCAGGTTCAGACCATCGATGATAACTTCCTTTTCTTCTTCTTCAGGGAAATGACGTCTGATACCGCCGGCCATGATGGAGTGGCTCTTATTCAGAACGCCCAGCTTTCTGCTGTGTTCATGCATCATGAAACGGATATCATATTTTGCCAGATAGTAAGCATCGATACCGAAATGTTTCCCCTGTCTTACCAGATCCAGAATTTCATCCAGATAGTCTTCCAGATTATATTTTTTGTACAGCTCTCTAACCTGTTTTGTATTCAGATATACTGCATCTTCTGTGAAAATGCCGTCCAGATAAAATTCCTTGTTGTATTTAGAGAAATCGAAATCAGCTTCCCAATCCTTCGCTGCGTACAGTTTGAAGCTGCCGTCTTTGTAATTATGTCTGATCTTCAGTGTTGTCAGGCCTTCTTCTTTCAGAGGTGTGAATAAACTTTTCATTTAGGTTCATCCTTTCTTTCTATTTACTGCGCCATAAAATTACGCATTATGCACAATCCATAATTAAATTTTACCATCTTATGCCTTAATGTCAATGGCTTTCCCCGAATATTCTGCTTCCTTCCCCCAAATTCGTAGTCTTTCCCAAATCTCCCCTCTTATCTCTGTGAAAAATGCGGACATTGACGCAAATTCCCCTTTTGTTTATAATTTGAAGGAGAATGAATGATTTCGTGCTTGAAAAGGGGCAAATATGAGTACATTAAAGAAAACAACTATGAAAGAACAGGTCTATGATCTGATCAAAGGACGCATTCTGGATCAGACCTATGGCTTTGGAGACAAAATAAATATGTTGGAACTTTCTCAGGAGCTGGGCGTCAGCAATTCCCCTATTCGGGAGGCCCTCTCCATTCTGGAAAGTGAGCATCTCATCACCTTTGTTCCTAACGCAGGGCCAAAGGTCATCCAGATCGACAGCAAGACTTTTGAAGAGGTGCAGGATACAGCGAAAATTTTGCTGTTGGGCAGCTACGAACAATGCCGGGAACAAGGGCTCATCCCCGATCTGATCACAGAAATGGAAAAGCATCTGGCAATGCAGCAAGGGCTTATCCATGATACCTCCCCGGAAAGCGGCCTTTCCTTTGCCAAGATTGCCATTGATTTCGACGTTTCCCTCATCAAAATCTTCAAAAACGAGACCCTGGAAGGCCTGTATGCAGGCTTCTTTAATCTGCTCTATCTGGTCGTCCTCTACGACCATCAGCACTCCGATACAGACAGAGCAAAAAACGTAGCTGAACATATCCGTATCCTGGAAGCCATCAAAAACGGGGATCCTGTTAAAGTAAAAGAAGAGATCATTTCCCATTTCAGCCGGAATATCTAAAAAAACCTCCACTCTTTTGCATGAGCGGAGGTTTTTATTTTTGCTTCCTTATAAAATATCTGATGCGAGGAAGGTGTCGCAAGATTTATAAAATAAAACTTGCAAACTCTTTTATTACACTGTCTAACACAATCTATTCTTATATCTTATTTTGAGCCATTTCTATCACAACCCACTTTTCTCGTTTTAAAAAAGGAGCATCTCCCTACGGCAATGCTCCTTTTGATCATAGTATGTATATGTCAGATTTTATTTCTTTTCAGCTTCTTTATCCACAGCACGCGCCATCAAGTTTGCAGCAATCGCCCCGGAGATATTATGCCATGCACTGAATACTGCACCAGGTACTGTTGCCAGTGCCAATGTAGGGAAGCAGGATGCCGCCAGTGTTGTTGCCATACCGGAGTTCTGCATACCAACTTCAATTGCAATCGCATTTCTTTTTGCCATAGGCATTTTTACGATTTTACCTACCAGGAAGCCCATCAAATAACCGCAGCAGTTGTGCAGCATAACAACGACAACGATCAGTGCACCATTCGCAAACAGTTTTGCACTATTCGCATCGATAACGAAACCAACGATCAGACAGATGGCTGTACAGGAAATCAGAGGCAGAATGTCTTTGATAGACTGTGCAAATTTTTCCCAGAATTTATTTACAACCAAACCAACCGCAATAGGAATGATAACGATTTTGATAATATCCAGGAACATACCCAGAGCATTTACTTCAATAGGGGCACCTGCACCTGTTTTTGTATAAAGACCTACATAGAAAGAGCACAGCAGTGGTGTCAGGATAGGAGCCAGAATTGTAGATACGCTAGTCATACCAATAGACAGTGCTACGTCACCTTTCGCCATGAAAGTCATTACATTAGAAGATGTACCGCCAGGGCAGCAGCCAACCAGGATTACACCAACTGCCAGTTCAGGAGGCAGTTTAAAGATCCAGCTGATACCAAAACCAAGCAGTGGCATGATTACGAACTGTGCCAGTTCGCCAAAAATAATATCTTTAGGCTGAGATAAAACGATTTTGAAGTCTTCTAACTTCATTGTCATACCCATACCACACATAACAATCATCAGCAGATGATTTACATTGATATTGCCTCCCAGAAATTCTGCATTACCAACCCAGCTTGTAAAACTATTATCAACCAGATAAGCAAAAACTGTTACTACAATTACGATGGCTGCCATATATTTGTTTACGAATTGCGCTATTTTTCTCAGTGCGTTCATAACCATTCCTCCTTAATCATTCTGTCACAAAACACGCTATCATTCAAGCACCGCACCTCTGGCTGCACTGCTAACCAGTTTTCTATAACGAGCTGCATAACCTGTTACTTCTTTTTCAGGGCAAACCCATTTTTCACGTCTTTCCTGCAGTGTTGCTTCATCTACTTCCAGATGGATCTTGCAGTTTTTGATATCAACTTCAATGATGTCACCATTTTCTACCAGTGCAATATTACCACCCTGTGCCGCTTCAGGAGAAACATGACCGATTGCTGCCCCTCTTGTAGCACCGGAGAAACGACCGTCTGTGATCAGCGCAACACTTTCGCCCAGACCCATGCCGCAGATTGCAGATGTAGGATTCAGCATTTCACGCATACCGGGGCCGCCTTTAGGGCCTTCATAACGAATGACTACAACATCACCGGGAACGATTTTACCTGCATAGATGGCTTCAATCGCTGCTTCTTCCCCGTCAAATACTTTTGCGGGACCTTTATGCTGCATCATTTCAGGAGCAACAGCCGCACGTTTTACCACACAGCCTTCAGGCGCCAGATTGCCTTTCAGCACAGCGATACCGCCATCTGCAGAGTAAGGGTTTTCGATGGGACGAATGATTTCAGGGTCTCTGTTTTGAACACCTTCCAGATTTTCTGCCAGTGTTTTACCTGTACATGTCATAACAGAAGTCTCCAGCAGACCTTTCTTTGTCAATTCTTTCATTACTGCATGAACGCCGCCGGCCTGTTCCAGATCTTCCATGTATGTATCACCTGCAGGTGCCAGATGACACAGGTTAGGTGTGTTTGCAGAGATTTCATTGGACATATCCAGACTCAGTTCGATGCCGCATTCATGTGCAATTGCAGGCAGATGCAGCATTGTATTTGTAGAACAACCCAAAGCCATATCCACTGTTTCTGCATTATGGAATGCAGCTTCTGTCATGATATCTCTGGGGCGGATATTTTTCTTAACCAGTTCCATGATCTGCATACCAGCATGTTTTGCCAGACGCAGACGTGCAGACATAACTGCTGGAATCGTGCCATTACCGCTGAGACCCATACCAATTGCTTCTGTCAGACAGTTCATGGAATTGGCTGTATACATACCAGAGCAGGAACCGCATGTAGGACACGCACTGTTTTCGTATTCCTCTACTCCTGCTTCATCCAGTGTACCTGCATGATAAGCACCTACAGCTTCAAACATATGGGACAGACAGGTGCGTCTGCCGTTATTCAAACGACCTGCCAGCATGGGGCCGCCAGAGCAGAAAATGGTAGGCACATTCACTCTGGCTGCTGCCATCAACAGACCAGGTACATTTTTATCACAGTTAGGGATCATAACCAGGCCATCAAACTGATGTGCAACTGCCATTGCTTCTGTAGAATCGGCGATCAGATCTCTTGTTACCAGAGAGTACTTCATGCCTACATGACCCATAGCAATACCATCACACACTGCAATCGCAGGGAATTCAATGGGCGTACCACCTGCAGCTCTGATGCCTGCTTTTACTGCTTCAGAAATCTTGTCCAGATTCATGTGCCCGGGAACGATTTCATTCTTGGAACAAACCACACCAATCAAGGGTTTTTCCAGTTCTTCTTTCGTAAAGCCAAGTGCATAGAACAGAGATCTATTAGGGGCTCTATTGATGCCCTGCGTTACATTACAGCTTTTTTCCTTCATCTATACTCCTCCTCTTATTTTTTCTTGCGTTGTATTATCTCTTATTTTATTGTATGATGTCATTCTAAATCAAAAGATGTCATATGTCAATCGAACATTATTTATAAATTAAATCGAAAAAGTTTGTAAAATAGTACTAAAATTTGACTTTTCAAAGGATTCTTTATATAATTAAATAAAGAATAATATCAAACTTGTTTATAAAAAACAGAAGACATCATACAAGAAGGATTTGATACATATGAAACAGGGTAAAAAAAGTCTGTCTCAACAGAGTGCTGATAGGATCTATAATATGATCGTAAAAGAACATGTTTACCAACCGGGGGACCAATTGCCCAACGAAATGATCCTTTCTAAACAGCTTGGCATTAGCCGTACTACACTGCGTGATGCTGTCCGTATGCTGACGCTTCAGGGTGTATTGGAAGTTCACCGTGGGAAAGGTACTTTTGTGTCATCTGAAGAAGCTGTGCTAGGGAATTATGGTCTTGATAATTTTGACCGCATTCGAGTTAAGCTGAAAGATCTATATGAATTACGTCTGTTATTTGAACCTCAGGTTGTCGCATTGGCTTGCCGCAGAGCAACAGATGATGAGATAGAAGCGATCTACAAGCAAGGACAGATTGTCGTTGATACAATAAAAAAAGGGAAACCTTGGACAAAGGCAGATCAGGAATTTCATCGATTAATTATTACAGCTGCGCATAATGATTTCATGAGCCATTTAGTTCCTTTGATCAATCGTGCCATTGACGAGTCTGTTATCATCGGCTCCTCTAAAGAGTCTCTCTACCAAAACACTGTGCAAGACCATGCACTAATTATGGAATTTCTTAAATTGCGCGATGAACAAGGTGCCAAATATGCAATGGAGATTCATATCCACCATGCAATTCATACTCTTGAACTGAATAAAAATGGCGAAGCTATTTTCTAAAATAATCGTCTGCTAAAAAGTTGTCCCCTACTTTTTCAACTTTTTAATGGACGATTTTTATTAGGTGCTTGAGATTTCTCTCAAGCGCCTTTTTCATTACTCAAGGTTATATTTCAACATGAAAATCAATACCCAGTTTCGGGCAGTTTTCCTCTATCCATTGTAGGTGCATAGATTTTTGTTGTAAACGTATCTTCCGCCCTCACTTTCTGCATAATCCGTTC
>JAFUPY010000003.1 GCA_017472565.1 Eubacterium sp. | reverse complement strand
CTTCTCTTGAAAAGAAAACCAGCTGTAGTTTCTTTACAACTGGTTTTCTTTTTTATATTATTACAACTCTCTCGCTTTAGATGCTGTGCATCTGCATTTTTCTGCTGTTTTCACAGCCTCTTATAAATGCAACACTCTTTCCTTGATTTCCTGGGTTCTGCCCTGGTTCCAGAACTGTGTTCCGATATAACCACAAGTTCTACGCGCTACATTTAATTTATTTTCATCACGGTTACCGCAGTTTGGACATTCCCAAACTAATTTGCCGTGTTCATCATTGATGATCTGAATCTCACCTGTATAGCCACATTCCTGACAGAAGTCGCTCTTGGTGTTCAGTTCTGCATACATGATGTTTTCATAGATGTATTTCATAACAGAAAGAACTGCATCCAAGTTGTCCTGCATATCAGGTACTTCTACGTAGCTGATAGCTCCACCTGGAGAAAGCTTCTGGAACTGAGATTCAAATTTCAGTTTTTCAAAGGCATCGATTTCTTCTGTTACGTGCACGTGGTAGCTGTTTGTGATGTAGTTTCTGTCTGTAACGTTAGGGATGATACCATAACGTTTCTGCAGTGCTTTTGCAAACTTATATGTTGTGGACTCAAGTGGAGTTCCGTATAAACTGAAGTCTACATTTTCTTTTGCTTTCCATTTTGCACAAGCATCGTTCATATGCTGCATTACTTCCAGTGCAAATGGTGTTGCGGTTGGGTCTGTGTGGGACTTACCAGTCATGTAGTATACACATTCGCAAAGACCTGCATATCCAAGGGAAATGGTGGAGTAGCCGCCGTGAAGGAGTTTGTCCAGTGTTTCGCCTTTTTTCAGTCTTGCAAGTGCGCCGTGCTGCCACAGGATTGGAGCAACGTCGGATGGTGTGCCTTCCAGACGTTTGTGACGGCACATCAGTGCTTCGTAGCAAAGTTCTAATCTTTCATCAAAAATCTTCCAGAACTTGTCCATGTTTCTGCCGGAAGCGCAAGCCACATCAACAAGGTTGATGGTAACAACACCCTGGTTGAAACGACCATAGTATTTTGGTTCGTTTGTGTTTGGATCTACGTAAGGTGTTAAGAAGGAACGACAGCCCATGCAGGTGTAGCAGTGGCCTTCGCCATTTTTGTCTACTTTATTCTGAAGCATTACTTTTTCAGAAATGTAGTCTGGAACCATACGTTTTGCGGTACATTCCGCAGCAAGTTTTGTCAGATAGTAATATTTGCTGTTTTCGTGAATATTATCTTCTTCTAAAACGTAGATGAGTTTTGGGAATGCCGGTGTGATATAAACACCTTTTTCATTCTTAATCCCCTTCATACGCTGTTTTAATACTTCCTCGATGATCATGGCAAGATCGTCCTTCATTGGACCATCTTCGATCTCGTTCAGGTACATAAAGATGGTGATAAATGGAGCCTGTCCATTGGTTGTCATCAGTGTGATTACCTGATACTGGATACACTGCACGCCCTGCTGTACTTCCTTCTTCACGCGAAGTTCTGCCACCTGATTGATGGTTTCCTGCGGAACATCAATACCAACCTGTGCAAAATCAGCAGCTACTTCTTTACGGAATTTTTCACGGCTTACCTGCACAAATGGCACCAGATGCGCCAGGGAGATACTCTGTCCGCCGTACTGGGAGCTGGCAATCTGTGCAATGGCCTGTGTTGCAACGTTACATGCGGTTGCAAAGCTTCTTGGAGTTTCAATCATGGTCTCGCTGATAACGGTACCATTCTGCAGCATATCTTCCAGATTCACCAGACAGCAGTTGTGCATGTGCTGTGCAAAGTAGTCTGCATCATGGAAATGGATGATACCCTGTTCATGTGCTTCTACCACATTTGGAGGAAGCAGGAAACGTCTTGTGATATCCTTACTTACTTCCCCCGCCATATAGTCACGCTGTACGCTGTTTACAGTTGGGTTCTTGTTGGAGTTCTCCTGTTTTACTTCTTCGTTGTCAAATTCCAGCAAGCTTAAGATCTGCTGATCAGTGGAATTGGACTTACGAACCAATGCTCGTTTATAGCGATAGGTAATGTAGTTACGTGCTACAGAAAAGGCTCTCTGATTCATGATCTGGTTTTCCACAAAGTCCTGAATCTCTTCTACGCTGAGAGCGCGAGTCATACTTTCACAGATAGTACGCATATTAGCTGAAATAACAGCAATCTGCTCTGGACTCATCTTTTCATTGTCTGGAACGGATTCATTCGCCTTGATGACCGCAGCCGTAATCTTCTCAAGATCAAATTCTACCTCAGTACCGCTTCGTTTGATAATCTTCATAATACCCTTCTCCTCTATTTCTATCATTCAAAACCTGGTGTTACACAAATACCCATGCGCATACATGGCATATATCTAGTATAAAAAAACTAATTTATACTTTTCTTATACTAGATATATGTCGAACTGCATTGCTATTGTACAACATCTAGTATGGCTTTGCAATAGTCAAAATCAAGATAATGTATTTATTTTCCAGATTTCATCACAAAAAACACTATATCTTGTGTTTACATAACACTCTATTATGCCCACACAAAAATACCCCAAAACCTAGTAAAATCAAGGCTTACATGATGGTTTACAAGGGTATTTTCAGACAAAAAAAGTGGTTGTTACCATACAAGATAACAACCACATATTGTATTATGATAATTTTTCAATCGCTGCTTCGATACGAGCGATGGATTCTTCTTTTCCAAGAATTTCCATCAGTTCTGTTGCTCCGCCTGGAGTCATCTGTTTGCCGGATACTGCAGTACGGATTGGCCACATGACATAGCCGTTCTTTACGCCTTTTTCTGCCACATAGTCGCAGAGCAGCTGGTACAGAGCATCGTTTGAATAGTCATCCTGTGCCTGCAGACGTGGAAGGATGTCTTTTAATACTTCTAAAGATGTCTCTGCGTTTGTTTTCATCTTCTTATGTGTGTACATAGATGCATCGTATTCCGGCACTGCTTCGAAGAAGTCAATGTGCTCTTTGATGTCTGGCAATACTTCGATACGGGTTTTTACCATCTTGGCAATCTTTTTCAGATCTACGTCTTTTGTTACGACTTCTTTGATATAAGGAAGCGCCATTTCGTAAAATGCTTCTTCATCCATTGCTTTTAAGTATTCACCGTTCATCCATCTAAGCTTCACCATATCAAATACCGCTGGGGATTTGCTGATGTGGTGAAAGTCAAAATGTTCCACCAGTTCTTCTAAGGAGAAGATTTCCTGATTATCCGATGGGCTCCAGCCAAGCAGTGCTACAAAGTTTACCACTGCTTCTGTTAAGAATCCCTGCTCGATCAGGTCTTCGTAGGAAGAATGTCCGGAACGTTTGGACAGCTTCTGGTGTTCTTCATTGGTGATCAGTGGGCAGTGGATGTATTTTGGTTCTTCCCAGCCAAATGCCGCATACAGTCTGGTGTATTTTGGTGCGGAAGAAAGATATTCATTCCCACGAACAACGTGTGTGATTCCCATGAGATGGTCGTCTACCACGTTAGCAAAGTTGTAGGTTGGATATCCGTCGGACTTGATCAGGATCATATCGTCCAGCTCTTCGTTTGGCGCTGTGATATCGCCGTAGATCTCATCGTGGAATGTGGTTGTTCCCTCTGTTGGCATGTTGGCACGGATAACAAATGGTTTGCCTGCTGCCAGGTTTGCTTCCACTTCTTCTTTGGAAAGATGGAGACAATGTTTGTCGTAAACGCTGATTTCTTTGCCCGCAACGGTCTGTTTTAAAGTTTCCAGACGTTCCTTATCGCAGAAGCAGTAATATGCTTCGCCCTTTTCCACCAGCTGTTTTGCGTATTCCATATACAGACCGGACTGACAACGTTCCGACTGTACATATGGGCCAACACCGCCGTCTTTGTCTGGACCTTCATCGTGGATCAGACCTGTCTTTTCCAGTGTGCGGTAGATAATGCCCAGTGCTTCGTCTACAAAACGTTCCTGGTCAGTATCTTCAATACGAAGAATAAAGTCACCACCTTCATGCTTTGCAATCAGGTATGTATATAATGCGGTACGCAGGTTTCCTACGTGCATACGTCCTGTTGGGCTTGGTGCAAATCGTGTTCTTACTTTTGCCATGTTTCTATCCTCTTTTCTGCGGAAAATCCGCTTGTGGTTTCAATAAGCAGATTATTATAGTAACTGTTCAGAGCAACCTCGAAAACACGTTGTGTTTCCTCGGTGTGGCGTATCCGCCAAATAAAATTTTAAAATCATCCTTAAAAATGCAAACATTTTACGGTTGATTTATAAAATTTTGCTTGGCTCTGAACAGTTACATATTATAAACAAAAAAACATGCCAAAACAAGGGTATCCAACCACTTTTTTGACATGTCTTTGGATTATATGTTTTTATCGAATCATAAATTCGCCACTCTTTTGGATTAACGGTCATCCAGACCAATATAGTCTCTGTGCCAGCCAACGTATTTGTAAGCCGGGCGGATGATTTTTCCTTTGTTCACCAGTTCTTCCAGGCGGTGTGCGCTCCAGCCGGACATACGGGCGATGGCAAACAGTGGTGTATAAAGTTCCTGAGTAATGCCAAGCATAGTATAAACAAATCCACTGTAGAAGTCCACGTTGGCGCAGACTGGTTTGAAAATCTTGTGCTGTTCTGTCAGCAAGCGAACAGCGATGTTTTCGATACGGTCTAACAGTGCAAATTCTTTCTGCATTCCTTTTTCCTCGGAAAGCTTCTTTGCATATTCTTTTAAGATGACTTCTCGTGGATCGGACAGAGTGTAAACCGCATGTCCCATACCATAGATCAGACCGGAGCCATCGAAGGCTTCTTTATTTAAGATTTTTCTTAAGTAAGCTTCGATTTCTTTTTCATCTTCCCAGTCATTTAGGTGGGCTTTGATGTCGTCCATCATCTGCTCTACCTTAAGGTTGGCACCACCATGGCGAGGACCCTTTAAGGATGCCATTGCTGCCGCCATTGCGGAGTAGGTATCGGTACCGGAGGAAGTTACAACGTGAGCGGTAAAGGTGGAGTTGTTACCACCACCGTGCTCTGCGTGAAGTACCAGCGCACAGTCAAGTACACGGGCTTCCAGCTCTGTAAATTTTCCGTCAGGACGGAGCATCTGCAGAATATTTTCTGCGATGGAGAGCCCTTCCTTTGGATTACGGATGATCAGGTTTTTGTCCAGTCTGAAGTGTCTGTATGCGTGATAGGAATCCACCGCGATAACAGGCAGCTTTGCGATCAGCTGCAGGGACTGGAGAAGTACGTTTTCAACAGAGATGTCATCTGGATTGTCATCATAGGAGTACAGTGACAGGATACATTTCTGGAGACCGTTCATCTGGTTTGCACTGGTGGCCTTCATAACAACGTCACGAAGGAAACGGCCTGGCACTTCCATAAAGCTGCTAAGCAGATTGATAAAATTGTGAAGCTGCTCTCTGGTAGGCAGTGCACCGAACAACAACAGATAAGTTGCTTCTTCGAATGCAAAACGCTTACCGGAATTGCCTTTCAGCAGGTCGTACACATTGTAACCCTGATAGAAAAGTTCCCCTTCTGCAGGTACGCTTCGACCATGCTCAATCTTGTAGGCATTCACATCCGCGATTTCGGTAAGACCGGTCAAAACACCCTTACCATTGGAGTCTCGAAGGCCTCGTTTTACGTCATATTCATGGTACAAGCTCTGGTCGATGGCACCAGATCTCAAACATTCTTCCAGCAGATACTTAAACTCTGGTAAATACTGCTCCTGCAGTTCAAGCATATGTTCTTCTGACATGTAATCACTTCCTTTTCTACTATAATATATAAGATTATTGCGATAGTTTGCTACGTTACCGCATTAATGTCTGAAATATGAATTGATTTTACTAAAAAAATGTAGGGAACACAAGTTTTTTCATAAAAAACAGCATTTCTTACTAAAATATTGCAGGATTGGAAAGAAAAGACTGCATTTTGCATGGATGTTTGACACTGGAGAAAGAAAAAATTATACTTTATGGTAAGAATACAACGATTTTCTCTTATGGAGGTTACAGATGAAATATTCATAATCAGGAATCCAGTACCATTTACAGATAAACGAAGGGGACGTAGGAAGATATGTCCTTTTGCCGGGCGATCCAAAACGCTGCGCAAAAATTGCTGCTTACTTTGAAGATGCCAAATTGGTTGCGGACAGTCGTGAATATGTGACCTATACAGGAACCTTAAACGGCGTCAAGGTAAGCGTGACCTCCACCGGCATTGGCGGACCGTCGGCAGCCATTGCCATTGAAGAACTGGTTCGCGCTGGTGCGGACACCTTTATCCGCGTAGGCACTTGCGGAGGAATGCAGCCAGAAGTCAAAAGCGGTGATCTGGTCATTGCAACTGGTGCCATCCGCGCAGAAGGCACCAGCAAGGAATATGCACCAATTGAATTTCCAGCGGTGGCTGAGTTTGCATTGACACAGAAATTGGTGTCGACAGCAGAACGTCTTGCACTTCCATATCATGTTGGTGTGGTTCAATGCAAGGATTCTTTCTATGGTCAGCACGAACCAGAAGTTATGCCTGTCAGCTTTGAACTGGAGCAGAAATGGGAAGCATGGAAGCGTCTTGGCTGTCTGGCATCTGAAATGGAATCCGCAGCTTTGTTCATCGTAGCAAACCATCTGCACGTAAAATGTGCCTCTGTCTTTTTGACCGTGGCCAATCAGGAGCGGGAACGCTTAGGGTTGGATAATCCTGTGGTTCATGATACAGACGGTGCGATCCGCGTCGCAGTAGAAGCGATACGGACACTCATAGAACAGGACACCAAAGAAAAATAAGTGTCAAAAAAGGCCAGGGAAAATTGCCTCGTGCAAACCGTTCTAAGGTTTGTAAGAGCCAATTTTTCTGGCCTTTTATATTATCTTTTATATTACCTTTTACATTACCTTTTATAACTACTTTATTCCATTTACATTACATGCTTGCATGCTCTTACTCTTCGAACTGACTATTATACAATCCGGCATAGAATCCATCTGCAGCCAACAGCTCTTCATGATTACCCTGTTCGATGATATCCCCTTCCTTCATAACCAAAATCAGGTCTGCATTACGAATGGTGGAAAGTCGATGGGCAATAATGAAACTTGTTCTGCCCTTCATCAGGTTATCCATGGCACTCTGAATCAGGATTTCTGTACGGGTATCAACAGAGGATGTTGCCTCATCCAGAATCAGGATACGGTTGTCAGCAAGGATTGCTCTGGCGATGGTCAGCAGCTGTTTCTGACCCTGAGAAACGTTGGTCGCTTCTTCGTTCAGTTCCATCTGATAGCCGCCTGGCAATGTCTGGATGAAGTGATGGACATGGGCTGCTTTTGCTGCCGCAATCACTTCTTCATCTGTTGCGTCCAGACGTCCGTAGCGAATGTTTTCCATGATGGTACCTTTAAATAACCAGGTATCCTGCAGTACCATACCGAAAGCATCTCGCAGTTCCCTACGGTTGTAATCCTTGATATTGTTGCCATCAATTAAAATACTTCCACCGTTTACATCATAGAAACGCATCAACAGTTTTACCATAGTGGTCTTACCAGCACCAGTTGGACCTACAATGGCAATCTTCTGACCTGGTTTTACGTGTGCGCTAAAGTCTTTGATAATTACCTGATCCTCTTTGTAGCCAAAGCGAACATGTTCAAAATCAACTGCGCCTTGAAGTCCTTCTAAGGAAACTGGATGTTCTACAATCTGCTGTTCCTCTTCTTCTTCTAAGAATTCAAATACACGTTCTGCTGCCGCAGCCATGGACTGTAACTGGTTTACAACCTGGGCAATCTGTGTGATTGGCTGTGTAAAGTTACGAATATATACGGTAAAGGCCTGAATTTCACCAATGGTAATCACACCAGAGATACACAAGAAACCGCCTGCGATAACAACGGCTACGTATCCAAGGTTTGTTACCATCTGCATCAGTGGATGCATAATACCGGACAAGAACTGTGACTTCCAAGCTGATTTATACAATACATTGTTGGTGTCATCAAAGTTTTTAATGGTCTCTGCTTCTTTATTGTAAAGTTTGATAACGGTATGACCGCCGTAGCTTTCTTCCACCAGACCATTGATGTGTCCCAAATATTCCTGTTGGGTTTTAAAGTGCTTCTGAGAATGCTTTACAACCGTCATGATCAAAAGCAGTGACACAGGAATAATACAAAGTGTAATCACTGTCATCAGTGGAGAAATGGTCAGCATCATGATCAGTACACCGATCATACTTGCTACAGAAGTAATGATCTGGGTAATACTCTGATTCAGACCCATTCCCAGCGTGTCAACGTCGTTGGTGATACGGGATAACACTTCACCATGGGTACGACTTTCAAAATACTTCATTGGCATACGGTTGATTTTCTCAACAATTTCGCGACGCATACGGTAACAAATCTTCTGTGTGACCGTAGACATGACAAATCCCTGTACAAAGGCAAAGATTGCACTGCAAATATAAAGCGCCAATGTCACCAGCAGAATCATGGCAATCTTGTCAAAATCAATACCACCGGTTCCCTGGATCTTGGCCATCAGACCATTTGCCAGTTCGGTTGTGGCATTACCCATAATCTTTGGTCCTACTACGTTAAATACGGTAGAGAGGATTGCAAAAATGACAACGATAACAACCGCGATTTTATATCGGCCCATGTATTTTAAGATTTTAAGTAAGGTACCTTTAAAATCCTTTGCTTTTTCCACAGGCATTCCTGGAGGGCCGCCCGGACCTTTTCTTCTAGGAGGAGTATTCAAACGTCTTTCTTCACTCATCTTACACTTCCTCCTTTCCTTCTAATTCCATCTGTAACTCTTTTTCAGAAAGCTGAGAACGGGCAATCTGCAGATATACCTCGCAGTTGTGAAGCAATTCCTTATGTGTGCCCTTGCCAACCAGTTTTCCTTCATCCAGAACCAAAATCTGTTCTGCATTCATGATGGTACTGATTCGCTGTGCAACAATGATCACTGTTTTATCCTGGACCTTGTCAGCCAATGCTCTGCGAAGCGCCGCATCGGTCTTTAAGTCCAGAGCTGAAAAACTGTCATCAAACACATAAATGTATGGATCCTTTGCAATGGCACGGGCAATGGCAAGACGCTGCTTCTGTCCGCCGGATACGTTGGTACCACCCTGGGCAATCGGACTGTCATAACGGTCCTGTTTTGCCTCGATAAACTCTGTGGCCTGTGCAATGGCTGCTGCTTCCTGAATCTCTTCCTCTGTAGCCTCTGCCTTACCAAATCGAAGGTTGGATGCGATGGTTCCCGAGAACAGCACACCCTTCTGTGGCACATATCCAATGGTATCACGAAGTTCTTCCAAAGAAAGCGCACGGATATCCACACCATCCAGGGTAATGCTTCCGCCTGTTACATCGTAAAGTCGTGGAATCAGGTTCACTACCGTGGATTTACCACTGCCGGTACTGCCGATGATGGCAGTAGTCTTGCCTGGTTCTGCCACAAAATCAATGTCTGTCAACACATCTTCTTCTCCGTCTTCATAGCGGAAATCAACGTGATCGAACTTCAGGACACCTTTTTTGTCTGTAATGGTTTTTACTTCCCTGGCTTCTACAATAGAAACTTCTGTACGGATCACTTCATCGATACGTTCTGCTGCCACACCTGCTCTAGGAAGCATGATAGACATCATTGTCAACACCAGGAAAGACATAATGATCATCATTGCATAGGTGATAAATGCGGTCATGGAACCAACCTGCATTACCCCTTCATCAATCTTGCCTGCTGCAACCCAGGTAATCAATACAACGGTACAGTTCATCAGCACCATCATACCTGGCATC
Organism: Eubacterium sp.; assembly: GCA_017472565.1. Classification (GTDB taxonomy): domain Bacteria; phylum Bacillota; class Clostridia; order Lachnospirales; family Lachnospiraceae; genus Brotonthovivens. The sequence continues at coordinate 6,977 of JAFUPY010000003.1, read as the reverse complement.
ATACAGGACATAACACGATTGGTGAAAAGCTGTGTTTTTGTCAGATCCATATTTGCCGTTTCAAAACGTTCTTCTTCTCTTTCCTCACGCTTGAAGGCACGGATTACCGGAAGACCGGTCAGAATCTCACGGGCAACCAGGTTGATGTTATCAACCAGCTTCTGCATGATCTTGAATTTTGGCATAGTAACGCCAACAAGGACAAATACAAACGCCATAATGACCACAACTGCCAGCACGATGACCCATCCCATATCAGCACCAGTACCAATGACCATAATAACACCACCAATGGCCATAATTGGAGAATAGATGACCATTCGAAGCATCATGGCCGATACGATCTGCACCAGCTGCACGTCGTTTGTGGTTCTTGTAATCAGCGATGCAGTTGAGAACTGACTCATCTCTGTATTGGAAAAACTAAGTACTTTTGCAAAAGCTTTGCTTCGCAGTGTTTTACCCACGCCGGCACCAATTCTGGATGCAAAGAAAGAAACTACAATCGCGCAGGCTACAGAAACAGCAGTAAAACCAATCATAATAAAACCTGTCTTCCACAGATAGCTTTTCTGTACCTGATTGATATCCACACCTGCTCTTTCGTCACACTGGATGGCATAGGCAATCCCTGTGGACTTCATCAATGAAGTACCCATGGTTTCTGTCATCTCTTCCAGTGTTTCCCGCATTTCCATTACCATGGCGCCATCTGCAGCGCCTGCCTGTAACATGCCCGCCAAAATTGGTCGCATATCCACACAGGTCATCAGCGCTGTTTCACCTTCCGCATTTTCACGTTCTGCCTCAAAGGTGGTCAGTTCCACGCCCATCTGGGCACCGATCTGTTCAATGGTCAGCCCCTCCAGCATGGCGACATCCACGCCCTGAGCACTGGCCATATATGTTTTGAATGTTGTTTCATCTACCACTGACATCTGATAATTCAGCATAACCGGAACAATAAAGGCTTCATCCAGCGCATCCAGAGCTTCTTTTTCCATCTCCACTCTGGTATACACATCACCTTCTTTTACATAGCAATCGTCCCAATTCTCTGCTTCCTCCTCCGTCATGAACAACTTCGCATATTCATATTCTTCTTCCGTCATCTTGGTTGGCAGAATATGCTCTACCCCCCGGTTCTGAATACCCACGTCCAAAATGTCCGCTGTATAGGTTGGAAGGGCAAGATCACAAAATACCTGCACAATCAAAAGAAGCAGGATGATCAGGATTGTCTTCCAATACGGAATCATGTTTTTAAATAGTTTTCTCATAAATACTTCCTTTCAACTACTTATCTTCTCTCTTCAGTATTTCCAACTCTTCTTTTGCAATTTCATAGATGTAATTGACTTGTTCGATGGCTCTCTGAATCGCTTCCTCGCCAACACGTTCCATGATTCTTGTCATATAGTTGTCTACTGCCGCTGTGGCTTCCTGATTGGCCCGTCTTCCCATCTCTGTCAGCTCTACTAATGTATTCCGACGATCTGATTTGTTGACTTTTCGCTCAATCAGACCTTTTTCCTCCAGAGAGTTCAGGGTTCTGGACACCGCTGGCGGCGCCACGCACAATTGGTTCACAATCTGGGAAATGTTAACCCCATTTCGACCAGTCTTTCTGATTTTTTCTGCTTTCATCTTGTCACATTCCAATCCCGTATGCCCAAATTCATCAATGGCACCCTCTTCAAAGTCAGCAATCACTTTCAAAGTAACCATCTCTCCATGGGACATCTCTGGATAGAGCCAGGAAAGATTCAGCTTATGAAAATTGGAAAATGCTTTGTGTAACTCGATGTATTTTTCTTTCAAGTCTTCACCAACCTTTCGCTTTGTAAACGGTAGCAAATTGTCATTTACAATTCCCCTCAAAGTCATTCCAAAAAATAACAGTGTTAAATATTTTCCTGCGTTTATATTTAACACTGTTAATAATTATCAAGTGCATGTATTAGAATATATCACCATAATTCCCAAAATGCAACCCTATCTGAAATTGTTTATCAATTCTTTATCATTCTTTATCATTTTTTATCATTCATTTGCAGAGCCTAAAAATTTCGCCATAACTTTAAAAAGGCTGCGATTTCTCGCAGCCTCCTTTCAATCAATAATTACATGGGAACTCAATGGAGCATCCAAAATCCCCATAAACAGCGGAATTTCTGTTTCCGTGTCATAGATCATATATAAAAATGGTTCATCAAAGAACACTTCTATCGGCTCATCCAACGGCATGGCAGATCCGGCTTCGTCCACCACTGCCGTTACCGCAGCCGCTTCCGTGCCTTCCTCATCCACGATGACCGCTGCTTTCTGCCGTACAAAATCGATGTTAATCGGCAATCCATCCGCTGACGTTCCCAGGCCGGAGAAATCCGCTTTTCCGGAAATAAATGCAGATGGCAATCCCATATTGATAAAATCTTCGTTGAGAACCCTGTCATATTCAACCTGAAACTTTGGAAGTTTCAGATTCATGAAGGTGTCCTCCTGCCCCTCCAGCATGGCCTCCAGTTTTTCCACCGTCAAAGACGCATACAGTTCCCGCACGGTCTGCCCCGCCGTTGGTTTCACTGCCACAAACACATAATTTCCTTCCCGATACGGAAGCACCACGCCATCCATGGTCTCGTTCTTTATATAAGGGAAGTATGTCATATAGGCCTGCATCATATCCGCCTGGATGACCGTTCCATCCTCTTTCGTAAACACATCCTCTCTGGTTGCGGATGGTTCGAATGGGGTGACCCATTTTCCGTTAAAATAAATCGCATTCATCAATACCAGGCGGGCATCTTCACTTAATGGTTCTGACAAAATAGAATCAATGAGCCCTTCTGTTTTATCTTCAACCCAACTGTTGATACTCTTCATGGCTCCTGGCAGATTGGTCTGGAATACTTCGCTTTCAAAATACTCCGATACCAGTGCGATCCAGTCTTCCCGGGCAGTAAAGTCATCATCAATCCAGGCAGAATTTGCAATGTTTACCACCAGCGTCTCCTCATCCTCTGGCAAAGCATCCATCAGCGTATCTGCATTCTGCACCATACGTTCGCCGAACACGGTCTGAAATTCTTCTGCTGTCTCACCTGCTGCGCCAGCACCGGTCATACTCATGGCCAGATAGGCAGACACTGGTGACAGTACCGGATTGGTTTCTCCCAGGCTCTCCGCAAACAGCACTAAGGAAAAATCCTTCACTGCATCCAGATCTGTTTCACTCTCAGCCAGACACACTACTGACTTTGGATCGTCTGTCAATTCGGTCACACCTCGTCCCGGCAAATCCGTGCCACTGCCACATCCGCCAAGCACGCTGCCTGCTGTAAGGCAGGCAATCAGGGACATTACTACGAATACTCTTTTTTTCATGTATTTCCTCCTTCCCAGGGAGCACTATTTTAGCAACTTTTTAAGATAAGCTTCCACATCATCCAGGGTCACTTCCCCATCACCTGGCACATCATATACGTCTGTCGCATAAGAAACGCCATCCTCGGTCTGTAAGAACAGGAAACGGGTACCTTCTTCATAATAGTAAGAACCATCTTCTCCAATATACGGCATAAAGATCGCCTCATCCCCCGTCTCTAACCGCATCAGATCTCCTGCGATGGAGGATTCGAAGTAGGATGGAATACCTGGAATCCGGATTTCGCAAAGTTCCCCAACTTCCATGTCTCCGCGCAGACAAGAGGACACCTTTACGGTAATTATGGTATAGACATTGGCATCCGGATCTTCATACAATCCATTCGGATTGCCCTCATATACCAGATTGCCATTTTCATCTTCTGCTGCAGCACCAAAAGTACTCGATTCTGTACCATGCCCAACAACGGTTCCACGAAATACCGCCGTATTCTTTTCTAAGATTTCCTCCGCTGTCAGATATCGGGAACAACTCTGCTCAACCTGCGCTTCCGGATCGCCCGTTATATCAGATGCCATCCCGTCTGAGCTCTCTCCCGGTGCCACACCACCATTCAGATCTTCCATCACTTCATCGTCGGCTGCTCCCTTTTCTCCACTGCCTGTACTGCCGCCAGCCGCTTCATTACCTGCACTCCCCGCCGGCGAACCGCCGTTCATCGCGAATCCACCCTGCTGGGAATAGACACCTAAGGAAACCACCAGCACCAGACAAGCTGCAATCGGTGCAAACACTGCATAGATTCTGCGTTTTCGTGGTTTTCTTCTCCCTTCATTCATGGAAATGATTGCCGTAGCTTCTTTCTTCTCTTTATCTGCATCTGTTCCCGCAGCATGATCCAACGCATCTGCTGGCTTATCGGCCGCTATTGACTCATAGGTCACTGCTTCCTCAATATATGCATCCCGAATTTCATCCAGCGCTTCTGCTATATACTCTTGTTTTTTATCTAGCATGCAGCAAACCCTTCTTTCTCAAGATAACTTTTCAACTGCCCTCTCATACGATTCAACCGTACATACACCAGATTTTCACTGATATGCAACAATTCTGCCAAATCCTTGATAGAATCTGTAAACCAGTATCTGCGCACGAACAACACCCGATTCTCCGTATCCAGCGTTTCCAAAAAGGCGTCAATGGCTCGTCCCAGTTCCTGTGCGCTCCATTCCTCCTCTGCGGACGGCACAGGCACCACCATCACCAGTTCATCCAGTGCCACTTCCAGCTCACTGTTGCGCTTTGCCGCCGTTCTGGCTCTGTATTTTTTCAGGGACAGATTCCTGGTAATTCTGCACACAAAGGCAGACAACGGATTCGGCCGCTGTGGAGGAATCGCATTCCAAGTACCAAGGTATGTGTCATTGATACATTCCACCACATCCTCGTTGTTGCTCAATATGTTGAAAGATATTTTATAAAGCAGTCTTTCATATTTTTCTGCTAACATTGTAATCGCCATCTCAGAGCGGGCAAAAAATAAGTCGACTATTTTCTGATCTTCCACCGCTTTTCCTCCTTTCATAGATTGTCTATCCTTTTTCTTCATTATCTTACAAATGCAGGAAAATTTCACTAAAAAAAGAGCCCCTGATTTCAAAAACCAAGTGCTCTTTCTACTCTTTCTTCTTTTGCAAACAAACGTCTTCGCAAACGCTCACATACGCTTATCCATTATCGGATATGATTCTGCGCCTGCTTATTTCTGGTAGGCAGATACTTCTGGAACTTTCCTACGAAAAATCCAGTCAGCAGCATGGACAATACTGTACCAATGCCTACGGACACAACTTTGTGAATTGCAGCCACTTCAATAATTACCGTAATCACAACCCAAGCAATATCACCAGCCGTCTTGAACTGAGAGACCTTCCGATTGTACTTGTGGCTCAACACAAACCACAGTTCGTCCGCCGCCGGCAATACAAACTCTGCACGTTTGATAATGACAATTCCCAGAGCTGTACACATGATTCCCAGCATACAGATAATGATTTTGCCCCAAACCGGTGCATGGTCAAAATGCAGCAGAAAATTGTACAAATCCAAAATGTATCCGATTCCAAATCCCACCGGCAATATGATTGCTCTCTTCCAGGTCAGCTTTTTTGTTGCCAGCATAATTGCCGCAAAACAGCAGCACTGAAAGATAATCGTTACATTTCCAAATGTCAGTGGAACTATATTAGATACCGCAGCCGGAATGGCACTGATCGGAGACAAGCCCAGGTTTGCCTTTTTGATCAAAACAATGCCCAGTCCCATTACAAAAAGTCCAATGATAAAGAGAATCACCTGCTTTGCACGGAGTTCTTCTCTTATATTCTTTAAATGTACACGTTCTTTCTTATGTACGTTTTCACTCATTTTTTTCTCTCACATTCGTAGTATTTGCCAATCTACTTTCATAATCTGAAAATGCAATTAAAATTTCACTGGTCCGTTTTCACAGATATATGCCAAACTGCCATCTTCCAGTTCACGCACAGTCAGGTTCACCTGCACGTTCTGTGATGGATCCGGATGATCTTTCCAGAGATCATACAATTTTGGCAGGAACACCGGCCACTGAGAAGCTTCATACTCAGAATGATTCTGATCATCTACAGGATCAACTGGTTTCTGATTTGGATCCTCCAGAACGAATTCTGGTGGTTCAGAAATCCTGGTATTGCAAAATGCTGCGGCATAGTGAACGCATCCGCCTTCCACAGCTTCCCACATGTGGACTGTTGAATCAACGAACTCGCCAAGGCGGTTGAAAATACCTTCTACGATTACATGTTCTAAGTGAGTGGTAAACGGGAACATATCCAGTCCCATACGTTCAATTTTAACACCGTTTCCGCCAAATACAGGATTGCCATCCCCTTTTGTTTCAGAAATCACCAGTGCTGAATTTAAAAATCCATATTCCCATGGAGCCTTGTCCCAGTTAAAACGTTTATGGGATCCTGGCGCCCAAAGATAATATCCCTTTTCCATATTGCCCCACCACCAGTCAATCATCTCTGGTGTTACCCCTGGAATAAAATGCTGGCACTGCATGGTCAATAAATATCCTCTGTCCTTAAACTCCTGCTTCAGTTCCAATGGTGGAAGCGCAGGGTTTGGTCTGTCAAGTGGTGTAAATGGTAATGTCTTTACAGTAATATTGTCCTGAAATGGCATGTAAGTCTGTCCGCCATTTGCTACATAGTTAATTTTGCGCATAACCAATCTCCTTTTCTACGTCAATACTTTTTAGCATGCTTTCAAACGTATGTTTCTTAAAACTGTTTTTTAATGCTTCACAAAAAACCTTCCTTTTTATAATAACGCTATCTGCCAAACTTGTCACTTTAATCTTTAAAAAAACCAGCAGACCGAAGTCTACTGGTTTCTACGGATGAGACATCGGGGATTCGAACCCCGGACAACTTGATTAAAAGTCAAGTGCTCTACCAACTGAGCTAATATCCCCTGTATTCTATTTTGTCACAAAACAACAGCCATTATACAATCTGTGCTGCTTCTGTGAAACTGGGCT
>JAFUPY010000036.1 GCA_017472565.1 Eubacterium sp. | reverse complement strand
GGCGTAGACGAATATGTGATGAACTTAGAAATCAGTCTGATGCTTCGGGACGAGCTGGAAAATCGTGGCTATACGGTCTACATGACCAGAACCACCCATGATATCAATATCAGTAATATGGAACGTGCCCAGTATTCAACACAGGTTGGCGCAGATATCGCCATTCGCGTACATTGTAATTCTGTAGATAACTCCTCTGTTCGTGGAGCAGAGACCATGGCACCATCCAGTTCCAATCCATATGTCAGCCATCTTGCAAATGCCAGTCAGAGTTTAAGCCGTCATGTCATTGACCAATACTGCGCGGCAACCGGCTTTAAAAATCGCGGAGTACAGATTGTGGACAATATGACAGGTATCAACTGGAGTGAGATTCCGGTAACGAGTATTGAACTTGGATTTATGAGTAATCCGGAGGAAGATGTTAGGATGCAGGATCCGACGGTGAAAAACAACATGGTACAGGGTATGGCAAATGGTATTGATGCGTATTTTGGGTTGAATTAAAATTAAAACAGAGAATGTTTTAGTTGGAAAAGAATTAAAAATCAGTAGTAGCAGAAGGTATAATGATCATGAAAAAAACTTTAATTATAAACGGTTCTCCGCGAAAAAAGGGAGACACCGCTACATTAATTGCAGAACTGAAAAAACATCTGACAGGGGAAGTGGTTGAAATCTCAGCTTATCGATCCAACATCAGACCTTGCGTGGACTGCAGACAGTGCCAGAAGACCAACATGTGTGTCGTGCGGGATGACATGGACCTGATCTATGCGGATGACTTCGATGCAGTTGTAATGGCCTATCCAGTGTACTACGCCACTGCGCCAGGTCCGATCTGGAGTCTGCTCAGCAGATTTCAGTGTTATCATGAGTATTTAAAAACATCCAAATTTCCACCAGTCCGGGAGAAAAAAGCCGGCTTGATTTTGGTGGCAGGAGGAAGTGGAAATGAGATGAAGGCCACACCGGCGGCATACATTTCCTGCAAGATGATGAATGCCCATGGATTGGACGAGCACATGGTGATTTCATCAAAGACCGATGAAGTGCCAGCGAGGGAAGATCAGGAAACCTTAGCACAGCTCAAAGAGCTGGCGGCGTGGTTGGAATCATGAAAAAAGCATATGATGATACAGGCATTGTGTAAAACAAATAAGTAAAATTACGACAAATATGAGGCAGTTCTGAGAAAAAATCTCAGGGCTGTTTTTTGTTACCAAAATAAAAAATCTGTTGCGATTGCAACTGCTAAAAACTAGCAGACCGATTATACTCTCCGTAAAGCTTTGAAAAATATTCCGGAATCATGTTTAAAAGAAAAATTACTTGTTTATAAAACAAGATACATAGTGGAGGAAGAACAACATGAAAAAACTTTTGGCATTATTATTAGTGGCAGGTATGACAACATGCGTATTTGCAGGCTGTGGTCAGCAGGATACAACAACGCCTGATGGCAGTGCAAATGTACAGCAGAGTGCAGGTGGCGAAGAAGCAAAAGATCCAGTTGAATTAGTTGTATTTGCTGCTGCATCAATGACAGAAACATTAACAGAAATCGGTAACGAATACATGGCTGAAAATCCACACGTTACATTGGTATTCAACTTTGACTCATCAGGTACTTTAAAGACTCAGATTCAGGAAGGTGCTGACTGTGACTTATTTATCTCCGCAGGTCAGAAACAGATGGATCAGATGGACATCAACGCATCTGCAGAAGTGAATACAGAAGGTTTAGACTTTGTACTGGCAGACAGCCGTGTCAATATTTTAGAAAATAAAGTTGCTCTTTCTGTTCCAGAAGGCAATCCAGCAAACATCAATTCTTATGATGATATGGTAGCTGGATTAGAAGCAGGCGATATCATGCTGGCAATGGGTAACTCTGACGTACCAGTTGGTCAGTATACACAGAAAATTTTAACTTACTATAGCCTTTCTGAAGAAGAACTTGCCAATGCAGGATGTATTACATATGGCTCTAACGTAAAAGAAGTAACAACACAGGTTTCTGAAGCTACTGTAGATTGCGGTATCATCTATGCAACAGACGCTTTCTCAGCTGGTCTGACAGTTGTAGATACAGCAACGGCTGAAATGTGTGGACAGGTTATCTATCCAGCATCCGTATTAAACATCTCCAAGAACGTAGATGAAGCACAGGCATTCCTTGATTACATCATGAACGATGCTTCCGATGCAATCTTTGAAAAGGTTGGATTTACACCAATTAACTAAAGGTCTTTTATATATTTGATCTCTTTAACTTAAGGGATAATAAGAATAGGGAATGGCGAACAGTAGGGAGATGTATCTCATCTCCCTACTATTGCACGTTATAGGGAAAAGGATGGAAATAGGTTATGGATTGGTTCCCTCTGATAAATTCCCTGCGAATTGCAGGAATTAGTACAATTGTCATATTTTTTGTGGGCATTTTTGCGGCATTCTATATTGCAAAGGCACCACGACTGATCAAGGGTGTTTTGGATGTTATTCTAACACTGCCATTGGTGCTGCCACCTACAGTTGTTGGTTATTTGCTGTTATGCCTGTTAGGCCCAAAGAGAATCATCGGTGCATGGGTGTTAGAAATGTTTGGTATCAAGCTGACCATGACATGGTGGTCTGCGATATTTGCCACAGTGGTAGTTATCTTTCCACTTATGTATCGCACCGCCAGAGGAGCATTTGAGTCCTTTGATGAAACCTATGCTTATGCAGGACAGACATTAGGACTGTCCAATCGTTATATTTTTTGGCGCATCCGTATGCCATATTGCCGACAGGGAATCCTGGCAGGAACAGTACTTGCATTTGCAAGAGCACTTGGTGAATACGGTGCCACCAGCATGATTGCCGGCTATACGCCAGGCCGAACGGCAACGATTTCCACCACAGTATATCAGCTGTGGCGTACCAATAACGATGAATTGGCTTTTAAGTGGGTTATCGTGAATATGATCATATCCGCTATCGTTCTTCTGGCAGTAAACCTGTTAGAAAAGAAAGACAAAAAGAAATAAGGAGATGTGAAACATGTCTCTGTATGTAGATATAGAAAAAAGATATGGGAAGTTCCATCTGAAGATGAAGTTTGAGTCAGGTAACAAAGTACTGTCCCTGCTTGGCGCCTCCGGGTGTGGCAAGAGTCTTACCCTGAAATGCATTGCAGGGATTGAGACACCGGACAGAGGTCGGATTGTTCTGGATGGAAGAGTCCTGTTTGACTCAGAAAAAAGAATTAATTTACCACCACAAAAGCGAAAGGTGGGATATCTGTTTCAGCAGTATGCCCTGTTTCCAAACATGACCGTGTATCAGAACATTGCAGTGGGTATTCGGAAAGAGAAAAAAACCAGCCGGAACAATAAAAATGATGTTGAAGAAAAGAGTGGAGCATACAACAAAGAAACAGTGGATCACATAGTCAGCGAAATGCTGGCGTCCATGGACTTAGAGGGAATGGAACAAAAATATCCTCATCAGTTGTCTGGAGGACAGCAACAGCGAGTGGCATTGGCACGAATTCTGGTGAATGAACCAGATATTCTTTTGTTGGACGAACCGTTTTCTGCATTAGACAGTCATTTGAGATTCCGGTTGGAACAGCAGGTGCGCGATATTATACATAGATTTGGAAAAAGTGTTGTCTTGGTTTCTCACAACAGAGACGAAGTATTTCGCTTGACGGACAAAATTGCGATAGTGGCAGATGGAAATGTAGAGACTATTGGTGACAAGCATGAGGTGTTCCGCGAACCACGGACGAAAAACGGGGCTATTCTTACTGGGTGTAAGAATGTTTCACCAGTCAAACAGTTGGATGAACATCATGTTTTGGCAACAGATTGGAACTTGAAACTGCGAGTAGAAGAACCTTTGGGCAATATTTCTTTCGTAGGCATTCGCATGAAGTATATTCGCGGATTTAGCGGAGAGAATGAAAATGTTTTTGTGCATCATGATGTAGGGGATTGTGATGAAGAAAATGTTTTTACTTGTAAGGTGGTAGAAGTGATCGAAAATCCGTTTTCTTATACGGTGATGTTGGTAAATACAGACAATCCGGGACCAACACCGATTGGCTGGGAAATGTTAAAGGATGCATGGGAAGGTATGCAAACGGATATCGTGACTATATGTATGCCAAGCAGTACAATCTTGTTACTGAAAGAACAGTAATCATGATTTTGGGATAAATGCTATTATTTATGTCGCCAAAGATGGGCGATGGAATGGAGATGGACATTAAAAGTAGTATAAATTTTAAAGACGCTCGACAGATTCTTCTAAAACTGGTAGAGCCTGTGAAAACAGAAAGGGTAGAGCTTGCAAGCAGTGCAGGCAGAGTTTTGGCAGAGGCTATTACTGCTGCAGAGAACGTGCCGCCATTTGACCGTTCTCCATATGATGGATATGCATTTCGTGCGGTGGACAGCGTAAATGCTTCCAGAGAAAATCCTGTGACACTTAAGATTTTGGAAGAAGTTCCCGCAGGAGCGGTTCCTATCAAAGAGTGTGTGGCAGGTACAGCAACAAAGATATTGACTGGCGCGCCAATTCCAAAGGGCGCGGATGCTGTCATTATGTACGAACGTACGGAATTTACTGCTGAGACCGTTACAATATTTGCACCGGCAAAATCCGGAGACAATATTGTCTATGCCGGTGAAGATGTGAAACGAGGTGCTGTATTGGCAGAGGCAGGAGGCATCATTGATACAGGAACAATGGGAACGCTGGCTTCACAGGGGATGGAAAAGCCCCTGGTATATAAGATTCCTAAAATCGGAATCATTTCAACAGGCAATGAGGTCATAGAGGTAGGAAACCCTCTGGCTCCTGGTAAAATATACAATTCCAATCGCTATACGCTGACTGCGGCGGTAAAGGAGATTGGATGTGAGCCGGTTTACTTAGGTATTGCAGGTGACACAAGCGAGGGAATCGCAAAGCTTCTGGAAAAAGGTCTTGCTGAATGCGATGTAATCCTCACTACAGGTGGCGTTTCTGTGGGCGATTATGATATGACACCAGCAGCAATGGAACTGGCAGGAGTTGAAATCCTGTTCCGAGGAGTAGACTTAAAACCTGGTATGGCATGTGCCTATGGTATCAAAGATGGAAAACTGGTTTGCGGATTGTCAGGAAATCCTGCGTCATCTCTGATTAATTATTATGCCGTTGCGCTGCCAGCTTTAAGAAAGCTGACCGGTTTGGCAAATGTAATTCCGGAAGAAATCGAAGTTGTATTGAACAGCGGATTTAAGAAAAAAAGTCCTGGGACAAGACTTCTTCGCGGAACGCTGGATTTATCGCAGGGGGAAGCTAGAATGATCTTGCCTAAGGAGCAGGGCAATGTCATGTTAAACAGTATTATCGGCTGTAACATGATGGCTATCGTTCCTGCTGGAACAGGCCCAATTGAAGCGGGCACAAAACTGAAAGGATTCTTATTATGAAAAAAGTTAGAGTAGAAGATGCAGTTGGAATGGAACTGTGCCATGACATCACAGCCATGCGCGATGGATTCAAAGGGGCAGCCTTCAAACGTGGACATATTATTAAAGAAGCAGACATTGAAGAACTGTTGAATATCGGAAAGCAGCACATCTTTGTCTGGGAAGAAAATGCAGGCGAGATTCACGAAGAAGACGCTGCACTTCGCATGGCCGAGATGGCACCTATGGAAGGTATCTACAAAAAAGGCCCATCTGAGGGAAAGATTCTCTACTTTGCCAAGGAGCGTGGATTGTTCCGTGTGGATACAGATTTGCTTCGTCAGATCAACTCCATTGGAGATATTACCATCTCTTGTATGCCGGACCACTATCCGGTGGAGGCGGATGCAAGATTGGTTTCTATGCGTATTGTTCCACTGGTGACAAAAGAAGAACAGATTATTGCGGCAGAAAAAATGTGCGAGGGAAAACAGCTTTTTGCCCTTCGACCATATCAGCATAAAAAAATTGGTGTGATCATAACCGGTTCAGAAGTATATTCTGGCCGTATCAAAGATAAATTCGAGCCTGTGGTTCGACAGAAAATGAAGCAGTATCCATCTGAAATTGTAGGTGTGACGATCTGTGATGACAAACTGGACATGATTTGCGATGCTGCCAAGGAGCATCTTGCAAACGGAGCAGATTTCCTCATCTTCACAGGTGGTATGAGCGTGGATCCGGACGATCTGACTCCAACTGCCATTCGCAATCTGGGAGCTGAGATTATCACCCATGGAGTGCCATCCCAGCCAGGTAATATGACGCTGGTGGCTTATCTTGGCGATATTCCAATTCTTGGCGTACCAGGTGCAGCAATTAGTTTGCCAACAACCATTTTTGATGTTTTGTTACCTCAGATTTTTACTGGAGACAAGATTACAAAGGACGAATTGATAGGTCTTGCTGATGGGGGCTTATGCCAGCTGTGCGATAGATGCCAGTGGCCAAACTGCACCTTTGGCAGATATTAGTAGGGAGATATCCTGCTTTATTTTGTACAAAGGATCAGAATTATGTTGAAAGGAACAAGTGGATATGAAAGATAATTATGGGCGAGAGATTTCATATTTACGCTTATCAGTAACAGAAAAATGCAACTTGCGTTGCCGTTATTGTATGCCAGAGGAAGGTGTCTGCCAGAAACGTCATGAAGACATGCTTCGAGAGGAAGAAATGATTCAGGCGGTAGAGGCAGCGGCAAGTCTTGGTATCAGGAAGATCCGTATTACAGGTGGTGAACCGTTAGTTAAGAAAAATATCGTGTCTATCTGCGAAAAGGTATCACAGATAGAGGGCATCATGGAAACATGTCTTACTACAAATGGAACGCTGTTGCCAAAGCTGGCAAAACCATTGTGGGATGCAGGCGTAAGTCGTTTAAATATTAGTCTGGATACGTTAGATAAGAACAAGTATAAATACATAACTCGCAGAGACGAGCTTGACAAGGTATTTGAAGGAATCGAAACAGCACTGAAGGTTGGATACAAACGTATCAAAATCAATACGGTTTTGATTGGCGGGTTCAATGATGACGAGATTGCTGACCTTGCCAATTTGACTCGACGTTATCCAGTGGATGTACGGTTTATAGAACTGATGCCAATGTGGGACAATGTTGAGTTTGGACCACAGGCCTATGTGCCATGCAGCAGAGTGCTGGAAGTGCTGCCTGAGCTTACCTCAATAGAAAAGGGTGATGGGGTGGCCCAGTTATATAAGCTGCCAAATGCTATGGGCAATATTGGTCTAATCAGTCCAATTAGCAGTCATTTCTGCGAAAGTTGTAATCGAATCCGTCTTACTGCAGATGGCAAGTTAAAACCATGTCTGCATTCCTCTCAGGAATACTCCATCAAAGGAATGAACTATGAGGGTATGGTAAAGACCATGCAAGAAACCATTCTGGCAAAACCATCCTGTCATGTTCCGCTTTCTGCAGAGGAACATAGCGAAGCAGGAAGAAGTATGAATCAAATAGGAGGGTAAATATGGGCGATTTTACTCATTTTAACGAAGAAGGTCGTGCAAAGATGGTGGACGTTGGTGTGAAAGATACCTCCAGACGTACTGCTGTAGCGGCAGGAAGAGTGCTGGTCAATCCAGATACCTTTGCACTGATTAAAACAGGCGGAATGAAAAAGGGAGATGTGCTTACGGTGGCACAGGTTGCTGGTGTTATGGGAGCAAAGCGTACACCAGACCTGATTCCAATGTGCCATCCAATCCTGATTGACGGTATTGATATGAAGCTAAGTCTTAACGAGGAACGATGCTGTGTAGAGATAGAAGCAACGGTATCCTGCGATGGCAGAACGGGTGTGGAAATGGAAGCATTGTCAGCAGTTTCAACAGCGGCGCTGACCGTCTATGACATGTGCAAGGCAGTGCAGAAAGATATGGTAATCACAGACATCCGTTTGCTGAAAAAGACTGGCGGCGTACATGGTGATTTTGAACGAAAAGAATAAAAATCGGATTCGAAAGGAGACTGATGATGGGATATACAGCAGCAGTTCTTACAATTAGTGACAAAGGAGCCGCAGGAGAACGTGTAGACACAAGCGGTCCTGCATTATGTGATATTTTAAAAGAAGACGGATGGGACGTGGTCTATACCACTATCATTCCAGATGATATGGAACAGATCAAGGCAGAATTGCTCAAATGTTCCGATGAAAAGCAGGTAAATCTGGTTCTTACTACAGGCGGAACTGGTTTTTCCCCAAGAGATATTACTCCAGAGGCGACCATGGCAGTGGTGGAACGACCTACCCCAGGCATTCCAGAGATGATGCGGGCAGAAAGTATGAAGATTACTTCTCATGGCTGTCTTTCCAGAGCGGCAGCAGGAATTCGTAAGAGAACTCTAATCATTAACTTGCCAGGCAGCAAAAAAGCATCTACAGAAAACCTGAATGCGGTGTTAAAACCAGTCCATCATGGAATCGAAATGCTGTTATCTGAGGGTTCAGCGAACTGTGCAGAAAACATGAAATAACAATGGATTATTTTGTTGAAAATAAAGGAGTAAATCATATGACAATAAATAAAAAAACACCACCATCCATGGATGAGTGGCTTCGTGAAGCCAAGGCAGATTCAAGTGCCGAAAAGATTGGTATGTACTTGACACATAATGGTACTGTACGCCAGACTGCCAAAGCTACTGTTCGTGAAGGGAATATGGATATACCAGAAGTAACGGGTATGTATTTTTCCTATGACGAAAAAAAAGTAAATGCAGCAATCGAAGAAACCTACAAAATGGATGGTATTTACTACATTCGTGTCTGGTTAAATGAAGGGCACTTATCTGTTTGTGACGACATCATGTATGTCCTGATTGGCGGAGATATTCGCCCACATGTTATTGACGCACTCCAGTCTCTGGTTGGAACCATCAAGAGAGAATGTGTGGTGGAAAATGAGAAGTACGAGTAATCACCCAACATACGACTACGATGAAATAGCCGAAAAAATATTTTATCCTGCTTACGATGAAATCATAGATAATGTGATAACAACACTTGGCATCACAGAAGGGAAATTCCTGGACGTGGGCTGTGGAGGAGGACACTTGGGTTTTGCCATGATGAAACGCAGCAGCATGCATGGAAGCTTCATTGATATTCATGAAGGTGCAGCAGAAGTGACTGAAATTCGTGCAAAAAAACTGGGATTTGACGGAAGAAGCGTCATTAAGTGCGGAAATGTGGAAGAGATGCCATTTGAGGATAATGAGTTTGACCTGATTATTAGTAGAGGTTCTGTGCAGTTCTGGGAAAATCAAGAAAAGGCATTTCGAGAAATCCTTCGTGTTATGAAAACTGGTGGAAAAGCTTATATTGGCGGCGGGCTTGGAAGTCTAAAAACCCAGCAGGAAATCCAGAAAAAACTGGAGGCCATTGGAAAGACACGGTATGGATTCAAAAAAGAGCATGACAAATATACCTTTGCATTATCCATTGATGAATACAAACAGCTTTTTGAAATATTACCTTGCAAATATCAGTTGATAAGCAATGAACAGAGCAAACGATTGATTATTCTGGAAAAAATATAGAGAAATAAAACGAAGGCCGTTGCATTTGAGGTTTACTTAACCTTTGATGCATCGGCCTTTTGTATTAATTTTTTAGTATGGAAGCAATCCAACAACTAAGATACGCAGAAATTTCTTCTCTGTTGTCCTCTGTCAGTCGAATGACTTCTACCTTAGGGTGATTGCGAATCTGATCAAGAAAGTCATCTGGACGAATCTGCACCACACCTAGCACAGGGATATCGCCATCTAGTGTATCCATGATAGCCTGGCAAAATGCATGGCAGTCTTTTTCGCGTTTCCCAATTTCATCCATCAAAATAAGCTGACAGTCCTTTGGCAGATTTTTTAAAAGGGATACCCCCTTTGTATTGTAAAGCAGCTTATTTATGTTAAAAGATATTTTCCCATACGTAGGTTTTCTGTGGAGCACTCGATTGTGAGGCGCAAGTGGCTCATATGCGTCTGCCCGCAACAGATGTACATAGCTGTTGCCGTCTGCTCTACGCAATCCGCCAACCGTTCTGTATCCTCCAAGGATGATATCCTTTCCTTTCAGGGCACGGTTGATAGCAGTGCTCTTGCCTGTCTGTATGTCGCCGGTTAAAAGAATGTGTTTCATAAGTACCTCAATATTCTTACATGATGTAGATATTTTACACCATTATATCAAAAAGTGTTGTTGTTTTTACAACATATTTGTTAATTCATTTTACCCTGTTGTTTATGCAAAAATCGGGTTGCAAATGCAACTAAAATAGCAAAAATGTTGCAAATGCAACAGAAAAAAGTTGGACATGGGAGTAAAATGGGTAACAGATGAGAGATTGGCACTTCTCAAACGGAGGTTGTAGATATGGAAACTACAGCAAAGAAAAAATTTTTTGATAAATTTTCATCCTATGAATTGATTATAATTGTTGTTATGGCGGCATTGGGCGTGGCAATCAAACCGATTATCGTACCAATCGCACATATTGTATGCGGTCCATTGATGATTCCAAGCGGAGCAATGGCTGGCGGCTTGTACATGATGTGGATGGTCATTGGTTATGGTATGATTCGCAAACGTGGTACTGCTTTTTTGATAGCCCTGGTGCAGACACTTTTGGTTGTTTTTACAGGAATCGTTGGTTCTCACGGTATCATGACATTTTTAACCTACCTTGGTCCTGGACTGGCTGTAGAGCTAATCATGTTCATGGTTCCACGCAGGGGATGTAACCGAGGCGTGTGTCTGGCAGCAGGAACAGCGGCCAACGTTGTTGGAACCATGGCAGTAAACTTTGTGTTCTTTAGAACACCAGGTGTATATCTGATTCTGGTTCTTGCAATCGCATCACTGTCCGGGCTGATTGGCGGATTGATTTCCTGGGAGTTATCCAAGATATTCGATGCATTTAATGTATATTCAAAAGGAACAAAAGGAGTAGCAGCATGGGTAGAGGAGTAAAAAAATCATCCAAATGGATTGTTTTAATTATTGTAGTTTTAGTGGTAATCATTTTGATTGCATCATTTATTCATAGAGGAAGCGTAAGCTCAGATGATGAAAAATTAGTTGTAAAATATCAGGGTGAAGTGGTTGCAGAATATACCATTGACGAATTGAAAGGCCTGGAATCTGAAACTGTATATGTTTCCATGACTTCAGGTAAAGGCAATCCTGATGATAATGATTATACCGGTGTTATGGCGGCGGTTATCGCCGAGGAAGCAGGAATTGGTGCTTACGAGACAATCACATTTACGGCAGCAGATGGATATTCCAGTGCCGGCGAAGCTTCCGAAGCAGACACTGTTATGGTGGCATACGAGTGTGATGGCGAAGCACTTGAAGCGTATTCCAAGGGCGGTGTTGGACCAATGAGATGTGTGTTTACAGAAGACACTTTTGGCAGCCGCAGTATTATGAATGTAACCTCTATTGATTTTCAGTAAGCAATGATTCGAGCCTTCCAAGTGAATCATAAAAAAATTTTTTTGAGGGACCGTTGAAAAATGGTGTACCTTTGCTGGAAAAAAATTGGCTCTTACAAACCTTAGGACGGTTTGCTCGAGGCAATTTTTCTTCCTGCTTCGGGGATATTATTTTTACGATGGTCCCTCGATATGTTGGTGGGAAAAATGAGTATTATACAGATTGAAAATTTGAAATTTACCTATCCATCTGGAAAACAGGTGCTTAAAGGTGTGGATTTGACAATTGAAAAGGGCGAGATGATCGGCCTGATTGGGGATTCTGGTTGTGGCAAAAGTACTTTGTGTCATGTGATGTGCGGTATTATTCCAAATGCCATTGGGGGGACAGCCTCTGGACAGGTCCGAATCAAGGATAAAAACATGCGCGAGACCAAGTTGAAAGATATGGCTGAAACGGTAGGATTTGTGATGCAGGATTCAGACCGTATGATTGTCAGCTCTACTGTTGAGGATGAACTGGCATTTGGACCAGAAAACCTTAGAATTCCTCCTGAGGAAGTGCGCAGACGCGTGGATGAGACATTGGAATTGCTGCAGATGACAGAATATGCCCTGACCAATCCCAATCATCTGTCAGGTGGACAGAAACAGATGGTGACGATCGGATCTGTTCTTACGTTACAGCCAGATATTTTGATTTTGGACGAGCCACACAGTCATTTGGATGAGGAATCCCGCATCCGAACCAAGCAGTTGCTAAATCAGCTTAAGGCGGAGGGCAAAACTATTATTATTGTAGAACATGATTACGAACTGATCGAAGATGCAGACCGTTGGATACTGCTTCATGAGGGAAAAGTGGCGTTAGACGGAAAACCTGAGGAAGTGAAGGAGAAAATATGGGACTTTGTATAAAGAATCTGACCTTTTCCTATAAGAATACAGACAAGAAAATATTGAATCATTTTTCGACGGAATTTCCTCCAGATAAGATTACCGCATTGTTGGGTGGCAACGGAACAGGAAAGACCACACTTGCCAATCTGATTATGGGTATCTTAAAGCCAGAATCCGGACAGATTCTGCTGGATGATGTTGATATGACAAATGACACATTGGCAGAACGAGGAATGAAGATTGGTTATGTCATGCAGAATCCTGCCAAACAGATTTTTTCCGCAACCGTACAGGAAGAGATGGAGATTGGACTTCGCAACATGGGACTTTCAGAAGAGGAAGTCGGGGCTCGAAGCCAGGAATATCTGGAATATTTTGGCCTGACTCACCATAAGGAAAGTTTCCCATTTATCTTAAGTCATGGAGAAAAACAGCGTCTGGTGTTGGCTGCGATATTGGCCATGAAGCCAAAATATCTGATTTTGGATGAGCCAACAGCCAATCTGGATTTTAAAAACAGAAAAAAACTAGGCGAATATTTAAAGGAATTGGACTGTGGCATCATTATTATCAGCCACGACAAAACTTTTGTAAGAGAGTACTGTGAGCATGTTGTAAATATGGAAGCGTGCAATCAGACAGTAGAGGCAGAATGCCACATTTCTGCACAGGAAGAGGAGAACAAACATGAGTAAATTGGATCCTAGAACCAAGATTGTCATGCTGTTTTCCATTTCAGGCGTGGCAATACTTGTTTCCAATCTATGGTTTTTGATTGGGTTATTGATTTTTACAATTTTAATATTAGTAGTAGGTCGTGTAGAATTAAGCCGTCAGAAAAAACAGTTCATGGGAATCTTAAGTATGCTGATTTTCCTGTTTCTTTTGCAGGCAATCTTTGGACAGGCATATTTTGGTGCAGTACTGTGTGTGCGACTGATCATCGTTGTTATGTCAGCATTGATTTTGCTGACCGGGCATATGCGAGACTATCTGTTGGCTCTGGTACAGTGGAAAGTGCCATACGAACTGGCCTATATGGTCATTCTGGCATTTCACTTTTTCCCAATTTTGCGCCAGGAGGCATTGGACGTATACCACAGTATCCAGCTTCGTGGATGTGAGTTGAAAAAGACATCTTTGAAAAACAAGCTGTTGGCATTTAAGGGCATGTGCATCCCAATTTTGGCGGGAGCACTTTCCCGCGCTCAGGATACCGCCATTGCTATGGAAGCCAGAGGCTTTCGTATGTATCGCACAAGAACCTACATGCGCAAGCTGGTGTTAAAAAAGAAGGATATCTTCCTGATGATTTTATTCCCTGTTTTGGCAGTCGTATTTGTGGTAGGTGCTTATACATTTGAAAACAATAAGACAGTGATTCCGCAAAAACAGGTAACAGTAACCGTCATGAACAATACAAGAATTGCGGTATCATGGACCGATGATGAGAAATACGATGGTATCGTACGATGCGGTTTTGACAAATACGAGGCAGAGTGCGTCCAGATCGGTGATAGCGAGTATTATCGCTATTCTGCAAAGATTGATGATCTGAAAGCAGGCAAAAAATACAAATACACCTTTGGTCACGGCAGAGATATGAGCGATGAAATCGTATACGTTCACGATGTGGCAGCGGATGAATACTCTTTCTTATTTATGGGAGATGTTCAGACGCAAGCCGGTGATATCGACTATGGGGCATGGGGTGATTACTTGAAAACAGCCTTTGCGGCCGACGAAGATATGGCCTTTGGATTATTTGCTGGCAATCTGGTAAGTGACGCGAATAACGCTCAGGATTGGATGAACCTGTTTGATAACGGGGAAGCGGTATTTGTTAATAAACCTATGATGACTGGTATGGGCGAGATAGAAGCAGCAGATACAGTGGATGTATACTGTCAGATGCTGACACTGCCAACCAATGGTAAGCAGAAGGAAGAGTATTATTACTTCGACTATGGTGATGTTTTCTTCCTGAATCTGAATACCAATCTGTTTACAGATGCGTACAAGTCTCAGGAAGATTATGAAGAACTGGTGACAGAGGCTACCGAATGGTTGGAGAGAATGTTAAAGACCAACGACCGGCCTTGGGTCATCGTGAATATGTATCATCCAATGTATGTGACCCAGTCGGGCGAAGATTCATCGGATGAATCAGCAAATGTGCTTGCAAAAGAGATTTGTGAGAATTGGGAAGCGCTTTTAGCAGAGTATGACGTAGACTTGATTCTGTCTGGTGGAAATGATGACATTTGTGCAAATACAGGAACTGCTATTGTGAACGTATCATCCAGCTATGGAAATGGAGCAAATTATGTGAAAGTGGATGTAACAGAAGAAACATTAACAGTCATTGTATATGGTGAAAATCATCAGGAAGTGGATAGATGTGAGATAAAATAATAAACTTTTTCTAAAAAATGTTGCGTGCGCAACATATTTCATTGTATAAGTATGTTATAGTAAGACCAAGTTAATCGAGTAGAGAGAAATCAAATAGCCTTCCAATTTCCAATTTGATTTTAAAAGAACGTAGACAGATGATATTGTATGCTTGATAGGAAGTATGAGGATCTTCCTGTTAAGCATACATTTCGCTGCGCTCAAAGATGCGCAGCTCGCGAAAATGAAATTATTGTCTTGCAATTCGCTCGCGCGCGAAGAATCTCGCTAGCGAGATTCTTATTTGCGAAAGTATCATCTGTTTAGTTAAAAAATAGGCAGGTACATTCATGAATGAAAAAGCAAGGGATATCGTCTATCGCTCAAAGCTATTTCGTGGATTGACGAAAGAAGAGGCAGATGGACTGTTTAACCTACATATTGGATTTAAAAAAGAATATCGCAAGGATGAGATTGTCATTGCCCCAGGAGAAGCTTTCGACTATATTGGTGTAATCCTGTCTGGTGAAATGGATGTTGTCCGTATTTTTGAAAATGGTACGCAATATCAGGTCCATCAGTTAGATAGAGGCGATTTGATTGGCATGGATACCATTGGACGAGGTAAGGATTTGAACCTGTTTTTCCATATTGCTAAAACCGATATGGTAGTATTTTTGATGCCGGTCAGTGTGGTTATGCAGGAGGGCAAGATTCCTGAAAAACATCGTGTAAAGATGCTTGAATGTATTCTGGATATTCTGGTTTACGAAAACCTGCGTCAGCATCAGAAGTTAGATCTTTTGTCTGTGCCAAATATGCGAGATCGAATTTATCGATATCTTTCTTATCAGCAGGCAAAACAGAAGAAAAAGATTTTTGAAATTCCATTTAATAGAGAACAAATGGCGGATTATCTCTGCGTGAACCGCAGTGCATTGTCTAGAGAATTGAGTAATATGGAGAAGGATGGAATCATCAAATATCATATGAATAAATTTGAATTGTTAGAATAAGTCAAAAACCCATGTGTTCGCGGGTGCAACACATGGGTTTTTCGCTACATGTCAAGGAGGACATGTGCATATATGAGTAAAAGTGTCGTGTATGTCAGATAAGAGTTTTTTGTGAAACAATATATTCGTGAAGGAGTTTTTTTATCATAAAGCAGGCGTCCTCCGATGCTAGATAGTCATCATGTGAGAGAATGCCTCCCTTTACTTCGGAAACAATGATCTTTACTGTTGTCCAGTCTGTGTGGTCTTCCAACAGCAATGTGATGGTTCCGGATGAGCTGTTTCGCAAAAACAGGAATTCATACACAACGACGTAAAGGACAGTGTTTTTTTCCAGTGTATAGAATTCTCTGTGAATGCGATTCAACCGCTTTATCTTTTCCTCCAGAATATGCAGAATTTCCTTAGGTGACAGTTTAATATCCAGTTCTTCCTTGCACATCCTCGATAATCCCCTTTCTAAAAGAGCACTATTAATAAAGCTAACGCCATTTTAACAATCTCACAAAAAGATGGCGGTTGCAGATGTAACCGCAGTTATTCAGGAAAAAGACCATGTGTTGCAAAAGTGGGATAAATAGGTTTGGATGAAGAAAACGGTTTCAAATGCAACAGGATGACAAGTAATGCATCAAATAAAAAACTGCCACACGATTTCGTGTGACAGTCATTACCTTAGTCAACTGCAACCATAACAGATGTTGCTTTGATTACCGCGTAAGCTTCCTTGCCAACCGCAAGTCCAAGTTCTTTGATAGAACTCATAGAGATTGTGGAGCTGATGATGTTGCCGCCGCCGATATCGATTTTTACAATACCGTTAACAGCACCTTCCTGAATCTCTGTGATCGTTCCTTTGAACTGATTTCTTGCACTGATTTTCATAGTAAATTCCTCCTTGTGTTTGGGGTTATTTTTTTGTATATTGCTGTAAAATTATACAATGAACAATATTGTACAGGCTGTTGCAAACGCAACGAAAAAGTTACAATGCCCATAGTAAAATGAAGGTAATCATAGTTGTAGGTAAATTGTGTAATTACATGAGATAAAGGTGAAATAAAAAGAAAAGAGAGGGCTTCGATTTGCAGTCAAATAAAAAATATTATATATGGAAAAATCTCGATGTAGAATCAGTTCCTATAGAGGAAGCGTTTGCTTTTTTTAGAGAAGAAGCACAGGAAAAGCCAATTATTTCCCTGGTGGGCGGTGGTGGCAAGACCAGCACCATGTATGCCATAGCCGAAGGCTTCTGGCGTCAGGGGAAAAGAGTTCTTGTGACAACTACCACACATATTCGTGGGGCAGAGATTGGGGTGGAAGATTTATTGAAAGAACAGGTAACAGAGAATACAGCTGTTTTTGCTAAAAATCTTCAGGAAGTGGAACAACTTTGGCAGATGAACCGCATTGTTGTGATTGGAACGGGGAACGCCGGAGAAAAAGTCAGCATGCCAGAATCAGAATTTTTGTCAGAGGCGATGGCGAAGGCAGAGACTGTGATCATCGAAGCAGATGGTGCAAAATGTCTGCCATGCAAAGTTCCGATTGAAAACGAACCTGTATTACTTTCTGAATGTAATGTTGTAGTAGGTGTCATGGGCATGGATGCTTTGGGTCAGCCGGCAACAGATATCTGTTTTCGATATGAGCGGGCAAAAGAGGTGTTGGGATTTGAGGAAGGCCATCAAATTAGTCAGATGGATATGGCACGCATTCTTGTCTCTGAGCAGGGGACCAGAAAAGGAGTCGAAGATCGAGATTACTATATTGTGCTGAATAAGTGTGATACCAGCGAGTTACTTGCGGCAGCAGGAGAGATTGCGGGAATGGTAAAGGAAAGCCTTGGTGATACAAAGTTAAAGCAGGTGGTGTGCTCTTGTTATCAGGGTAATATTAGGAAAAAATAAAATTATTTAAAAAAAGTTACCCATGCAACGGAAAAAACAAAGAATCCGTTAAACTGTAGGCGTAGGCTTAACAAAAGAATCCGAAATGTGGCAGCAAATGATTCACATGTTCCATCCATTTAATCGCCCAGGATAACATACTGAACATGCGATACAAATGTAGTTAGGTACAGATTGCCTACACATGTACTTGCTTTGAAATTGTACTTCCGATGCTTGCAATTTTGAAATAATGCACTACGCTATACTTGCTGCTGCAGAATTTTATTTTCCTTTTAGAAGGGGTGAAGGGTATAGATATATTTGTAAAAAATCCATGCACGGTCAAAACCGTCAGCATGGATTTTTTTCATATATAGAATGAAATTCGTTGCACAGATAAAAAATATTATGAGTGTTGCTATAGCAACGCGATGAAAACTTCAAATCTGTTAGGATAAAAAAATAATTATGCCAAATAATCGAAATGCTAGGTAAACGTTGTGATAAAGAAAAAAATAAACGAAACAAACAAAAAAGAACGTAATAGATCCGTGAGCATTATATTGCTGCTTTGCGCTGCGTGGCTGGTAGTTTTCTTTGTGTCATTCGCACTGGGAAGATATGCAGTTCCAGTTCCACAGGTAATACAGATTTTATTTCATGAGATGATTGAACTGATTGCCAAAGTGCCGTTTTTAGGCTGGTTGGATGATTTGATCTGCATACCTGTTACCTGGACTGCCAAAATGGAATCTGTCGTTATTATGATACGACTGCCACGAATTCTAATGGCTTGCCTTGTAGGTGGTTGCCTGGCAGCGGCTGGTGCGGCTTATCAGGGCGTATTCCAGAATCCAATGGCATCACCAGATATATTAGGTGCATCCAATGGTGCTGCATTTGGTGCTGCATTGGCTATCCTTTTAGGGAGCAGTCTCTCAGTGGTAACAGGAACCGCCTTTGTTATGAGTATGCTGACAATTTTAATTGTTTTTCTTGTGGCACATTTTGCACCGGGACAGAAAATTGTCAACTTAATTTTGGCTGGTATTATGACAAGTTCCCTGTTTTCAGCAGGAACATCTTACATCAAGTTGGTGGCAGATCCAGATGATCAGCTTCCGGCAATTACCTATTGGATGATGGGCAGTTTGTCAGGTGCAGAGCTTTCAGATGTAGCGTTTGTCATTGTTCCAATGGCAATAGGGTTGATTCCCCTGTTACTGCTTCGTTGGCAGATCAATCTACTAACATTGGGAGATGAGGAAGCCAGAGCATTAGGGGTGAACACCAATGTAATTCGTTTGGTTGTCATTGCCTGTGCAACACTCGTGACGGCGGCCAGCGTATCTGTGTCAGGTATGATCGGCTGGGTTGGACTTGTTATTCCGCATCTTTGCAGAAAGATGGTTGGAAGCAATTATCGTTACTTAATGCCGGCATCTGTTGTCTGCGGGGCAGTATTTTTGCTTTTGGTAGACAATGTATCTCGCAACCTGCTTGCAGTAGAAATTCCGATTGGTATTCTGACAGCATTTGTAGGAGCCCCATTCTTTATATATCTGATTTTGCACAAGGAGAAATATGAATGAGCATAAAAGTGGAAAATCTCAGTTTTGCATATGGCAAGAAAAATGTTCTAAATGATATTTCTTTTCATGTGAAAGAGGGAGAACTTCTTGCCCTGCTTGGACCCAATGGAGTAGGAAAAACCACGTTATTCCGATGCATCCTGGGAATTCAGAGCAAAAAATATACAGGAAATATATACCTGAACGATCAGGATATACGAAGCTTTAACACAAAGCAGTTGGCGCACAATATTGCATATATTCCCCAGACGCACGGGCATGTATTTAACTATCAGGTAAAAGACATGGTACTGATGGGAACTTCTCATAAGGTATCTTCTTTTGCTGTTCCGGGAAAGAAAGAACGGGAAGCAGCGGAAGCTGCTATGAAGCGCGTGGGGATTGAATGGCTGGCAAATAAAAATTATGCCCATTTATCAGGTGGTGAGCAGCAGCTTGTGTTGATTGCCCGGGCCTTGGCACAGCAGGCTAAGATTCTGATCATGGACGAGCCTACCAGTGCACTTGATTTTGGCAATCAGACCCATGTTTTGGAACAGGTATATGCACTTTCCAGGGAAGGATACACGGTGATTCTTTCCACACACAATCCGCAACAGGCATTCTGGTATGCAGAAAAAGTCCTGGCACTTAAAAATGGTACCGTGGCAGCCTTTGGCGCACCGAATGAAGTGCTGACTGCCGATCTGGTTTATCATTTATATGGAATAAAATCAAAATTTTTAGAGTCTGAAGCGGGATATGTCATTGTCCCGGAAAAGAAATCGATAAAGGTGTAATGCCAAAGAATCAAAGACAATGCAAAAAGGAGATGAAACGATATGAGGGGAAAATGGAAGCGGATCATAGCCGGTGTCTTAATCGCTGTGATGGTCTGTTCTGTCTTTGCTGGCTGTCAAAGTACAAACAAGCCGGCAAATATCCAGGAAGATGTAGCGCTGGTTACGTTTACAGACTCTTTGGGAAGAACAGTAGAAGTTCCGGAAGAGATTACACGTTATGCGGTAACAGGGCCACTGGCACAGATTGTATTGTTTGCACTGGCGCCGGATGAAATGGTGGCTATTGCAAGTGAATGGTCTGTGGAAGCGGAAGGGCTTATTGATGAAAAATATTATACTCTGCCAGTGCTTGGCCAGTTGTATGGCGGCAATGGAGATTTGAATTTGGAAGAATTGATGGCAGCAGATCCACAGGTCATTATTGATGTGGGTGAATCAAAAGAAGATATGGATGAAGAACTGGATTCGATACAGAATCAGAGTGGGATTCCGGTTGTTCACATTTCTGCCAATCTTAAGACTATGTCAGATGCCTACATGATGTTGGGGGATCTGTTTGGAAAAGAACAGGAGGCAGCAGAATTATCACAGTATTGCAAATCCGTATATAGCCGTTCAGAACAGATTGCTGCAAAGATTGGCGAGGATAAGGTGTCAGCACTTTATTGCCTGGGAGATTTGGGATGCAATGTTATTTGCAGGGATTCCTATCACTCAGAAGTAATTGATCTGCTGACAGACAATAAAGCAGTGGTAGATAATCCATCTGCCAAGGGCATCGGAAATGAAGTGGACTTTGAACAGATCTTGCTGTGGGATCCGGAGGTAATCTTTTTTGCACCAAATAGTTATTACGATTATGTGGGAGAGGATGCACTTTGGCAGCAGCTTCAGGCAATTCAGTCAGGAAATTATTACGAAGTTCCGTTTGGCCCATACAACTGGATGGGATTTCCACCATCAGTGCAGAGATATCTTGGCATGATCTGGATGGCAAAGGTACTTTATCCGGAAACTGCAGAGTATGATCTGTACGCAGAAGTGGCCAGATATTTTGAGTTGTTTTATCATACAGATTTAACGGTTGCACAATACGAGGAATTAGTAGAGAAATCGATTGAAAAACCATAAAATGTTGAATTCTGTTGCCAGAGTAACAACAAGATGTAGAAATAGCGTTTAAACTAAAAAATAAGATTGAAAATATTTTGTAACAAATATTTTTATCAAAAGGATGGATAAATGGAAAGAAAATGCAGAATAAAAGGACTCGTGGCAATTCTAATGTGTGTCATGCTTGTCTTTGGTCTGGCTGGATGTAAGCCGGACATATCGGAATATGAAAATGATCAGATATTGATCACTGGTTTATTAGAAGAGGACTTCTATATTACGCCAGGGGAACTGGCAGCATTAGACTGTGTGAAGGCTACGGCTACAGGCGCCACAGAAAAAGCCGGAACGGTAGAGGCCTATGGCCCTACCATGAAAACGTTTTTGGCACAATATGGGAAAACTCTGGACGAATTTAAGAGTATTAAGTTCGTGGGGGAAGATGATTATGCAATTACATTGGGCAAAGTAAGCTGGGACAAATACGATATTATCATGTCAATTGCAAATGGAAAGGAACCGCTGGAAGAGGACCGCAGACCATTGAGACTGTTGATTCCTGGTGCCCAATCCGGGAATTGGATCTATATGATTACGGAGATCCAGTTCACTTACATAGAGGATAGCGAGGAGTAAAAAGTGAAACGAAAAAGAATATTTTCATATGTCTTAATAGGATGCGTTTTATTTTCCTTGTGTCTGTTTTCTACCTCCGTATCATCCAAGGCTGCCAATAATACATTGACAGTCAAGGCTGGGTATTTTGGATTGGAATATGTGACAAAGGCAGAGTTTTCTGTGAGTGAACTGGAGTCGATAGGTGTTCACACGCAGTTTTATTCCATGATAACAGGTGGTCGTTATATAGAATGTGCCAATGTAGAGGGAGTGTACTTAAGTGACATCCTGAATGCATCTGGTATCAACTTATCTTCGGTTCGTCGGTTGAATTTTACCGCTTCTGACAATTGGTATAACACCAAAGATTTTTCTTATTCAAAATTGTTTGGTGGAGGAAAGTATGCATTTCATAACCTGTCAGAATACTACAGTATATCCACTGGCGTTACAGACTATGAGGCAGTGTGGAGCAGTGCACAGCCTGTAGAAACAATGATGAGTATCAGGGATAACATTACAAGAGTAAGTGATTTTTCTGCATTTGAACCGGGTCCAATGAGCGGAGATAAACGATTCCGACTGTATATTGGACAGACATCGCCTGACGAGATAGCAGCGGCGGAGTCTATTCATGGTGTGCATACCATTATTGTTACTTACTCTGGCAGCCCGGAGATTGTGGCAAGCTCTGATGTGAAGGTAAGCATTGGTGAGAATAAGAAACTGGATGTATCCGTAGAGTCTGCGGATACTGAATTATCTAAGTTAATTCAGTCTGGGTTAAAATACAAGTCCAGTGATAATTCGATTATTTCTGTGGACGCAACAGGAAAGTTGACTCCAAAGAAAGCTGGGGAAGTGGAAATCACCATCTATTATGAGGCTGAGGATGCTTCTCAGAATCTTACAAAGACCGTAAAAGTGGTTGTTGGTGAGGGTAATAATACTGGCGGCGGAAATGGCGGTGGTGGTACCGGCACAGGAACAGGCGCGGGTAGCTCTGACAACAAAACAGACACAGGAACGGGAAACAAACCAGGCAGCAGTACCAGTACGGGCGGCAACAAGCCGACAAACAGTACAGGCATAGGAAACAAAACAGATAGTAATATAACTCAGACAACAGATAAGTCCAGCACTTCAAGTTCACAGGAAACAGATGATGAAGAAGTGTACATCACAACGGAACCAGGTGCACAAACGGTGAACAAGTCTATCAATGTTCGTAGAGTGCAGATAACTGGAACCGAGGTAGAGGCATCGGAAGAAAGTGTACAGGCTGAGGGTGGCTCGGAGGCCTTAGGCGTTGAGATGGAAACCAATTGGACTATGATTATGACTGGCATATCTGCAGTGGTATTGTTCTTCTGCGGTGGTATGGGAATGTACATAAAGTTTAGAAAATCGATATAGGAGTAGAGTGAGATGAGCACAAATGTAAGTGGTATGCTGCGAAGTGTTGCAAGCAACATGCAGTACCCGGTAATGATAATTTTATTAATCCTTCTAGCAGTAGCAATTGTGTTGGCAGGGACTTTAGTTGTTGAAATATTTACAGAAAGAAGACACTTGAAGGTCAAGATGCCAGAACTGGTTGATCAACTTAAGAAGGGGGATGTAAGCACAGAAGAGTGCATTGCAAACAGTGGACTGTTGAAAAAACAGAAAAAGATGTTGATTGAGTTGACTAAGCATGAAGAAATTACCAATGATATGCGAGAGGCACTTGCCGTTAGATTATTGGAAGAAGAACAAGCTGGATATGACCGTAGAGTACAGATCTCTGATTTGGTTGCTAAGTTAGGACCAATGTTAGGTCTTCTGGGAACCTTGATTCCGCTTGGACCAGGTATCGTTGCTTTAGGACAGGGGAATACCTTTGCATTATCCCAGTCTCTGCTTGCCGCATTTGATACCACCATTGTTGGTCTTCTGGGAGCAGCCGTGGCAATGGTAATTTCCATGATAAGAAAGCAATGGTATAGAAATTATATGTCTGTATTGGAAGCACTTACAGAGTGTGTGCTGGAGGTGGAAAAGACTCATGTTGAAAAAGAGTAAATTTAGTCGAAGAAGCAAGTCATTCGAAGAAGATGTGAATCCAATGCATTATGTCAGCAATCTGTCAGATGCCATGCTGGTGTTGGCAGTTGGAATCATGGTAGCTTTGGTAACCGCATGGAATGTTGATATCTCCACCGGCGAATATACCAGTTCCTCTACACCAACGGCAGTGGAAATAGAAGAGGACGTGGAATCCTTAGAGACCTCCAGCGAAAATACAGAGGACAGTATGACGGTTGAGGATTATGGCCTGACAGAATATGGTCGCGTATATGTAGATGAGAATGGCAACTACTATGTTGTAGAGGATTAATCATGTATTAAGCAGTTTGTAACTAAGGGCGATGGTAAAAAACTGAGTAATAAATATAACAAAGAAAGGGAGTTTATATGAAAAGTATTAAAAAAGTGAAGAAAATGCTGGCGCTGTTTTTGGCAGTGATGATGGTATTTGGTACTTTAACCATCAGTGCAAACGCGGCAGCAGGCACTGTAACCGTGGACCCTACCATTACAGGTGGTGTTGTTACGGTTGAAACTGCTACAGGAGAAAATGATGTTGTTACAGCAACTGTAACGGTAACACCAGACGAAGGCAATGTTCTGATACCAGGTTCTCTGAAGTATAGTTATATGGAAGGAGAAACAGAGCAGAGTACTGCAATAGAGGGAGCAGAGTCAGCTGTTAAAATCAATGAATCAAATGGCACATACACATTTACTGTGCCAGAGGTTAATGTAACTGTAACAGCAGCTTTTGAAAAAGCGGGCGATCCTGAAGCAACAGTATGGGATGGTAAGACAGTAGACGTAAGCTGGTACAACACAACAGATACAGAGTTCCATATTGATAAACCGGCGGAATTGGCAGGTCTGGCAGCCATTGCCAATGGTGTGATTACTTCAGACATTACAACAATTATCGGTGACGAAGATGGAACAATAATTAAAGCAACATGGTTTGAAGATCCATCTGGTTATGGTGGACAGCAGGATGGCTGGCGTGGTACGGATGAGTTCCTGAACAAGGTAATCTATATTGATGCTGATTTGGACATGGGTGGTGTATATGATGCTGCAACCGATACTTGGAGTGGTGCACGCTTTATGCCAATTGCTGGAATCTACAGATTAGATCCTGAAAACCCTGATACACAGATCAATGCATGCTTTACAGGCAGTATTGATGGACAGGGACACACAATTAAAAATATTTATGCAGAGTTATCAAATTCTGACTGGGCAGCCGATGTAGCCCTGGTTGGCTTATGGGGACTTGGTGATGGTGAAGACCGAGAGTATGATCGTATGCCAAAAGTTGCCTTTATTCGTAATGTAATTATTGGCGAAGGTTATATCGATGCAGATCGTTCTGTTGGCAGTATTGTAGGTAAAGTTGGAAAAAGCGGCACCTCTGGCTACAATGGAGATATGCTCATTGAAAATTGTGCAAACTATGCAACTATCATAGGACATCAGAAAAAAGGTACAGGTGGTATCGTGGGTGCTGCTTGGAATAGCATAGTGATTAAAAACTGTTATAATGCCGGAAGTGTTACCTGTGGTCAGGAAGAAGTTGGTGGAATCACTGGATCCGCAGAAGGACCTATTATCAATTGTTTTAACATGGGTATGGTCAATGGGGGCAAATCATCTAACGGTATTGCTTATGACAACTGGGGTGCCTCCTTTACAAACTGCTATTACTTGGAAGGAACAGCTACAGGTGGTGGTGTAAATAGTTCTGAGATCAAATCCGTGACGGCTGAATACATTAAGAGCGCAGAATTTCTGGCAGCTTTAAATGGAAATGGACGTGCATTCGTTGTAGGAGATGATGGATATCCTGTATTGAGAGTTTCTACAGAAGATACTTCTACATTTGTGGGCGTTACAAAGAATGGCGAACCAAAACGGAGTTATATTGAAGGTCAGAAGTTCGATACTACTGGACTTGAAATCTGGGCTTCTTACTCTGATGACACAAAAGAACTTATTACAGATTACAATGTTTCTATCGATGGACCTTTATCAACAAGTGATACCAAGGTTATTGTGTATGGCGAATGTGCTGGGGAATCATTTTCATATGATTTTGAGATAACAGTAGAGCAGAATGCTGTAAATGAGATTAAGATTACCAAAATGCCTACAAATATGTTATATGCTTCTGATGAGACTTTTGATCCTACAGGACTTGTTGTAAAGGCCTATTATACAAATTTCCCTAAAAAGGGTGTTACGCTTGAACTTGGAAAAGAGTATAGCTATACATTCATCAAAGGTACATTGGTAATTGCTTATACCTATAATGGAAAAACAGTACTTGCTTCAGCAACAACAGATCCTACATGGCTGGATACACCTGCTCCAAAGACCAATGAAGATGGTGCATACCTTATTGCATGCGAAAACGATCTTATTTGGTTTGCAAATCAGGTAAATGCTTTAAAGAAGAATGATATCAATGCTGTAGTAACAGCAGATCTTACTATGCCGGAATCTTTTACTGGCATAACAAATACAGCATATGCTGGTACGTTTGATGGTGGAAATCATACAATTACGCTCAACATGTCTGGAACAGGATATCAGGCACTGTTCAAACAGGTTGGTGCTGTAACCATTAAGAATCTTGTTGTTGATGGAACTGTGACATCCACTAGTGGTGCATGGAGTGGCGTAGCAGGTATTGTGGCTTATACTGCAGGCAATGCAACAATCGAAAACTGTGTAAATAAAGCAGACATTACAGGCTGTGGCTACACAGCGGGTATTGTTGGAAACTCCGGATACTATACACTTACAGTTAAAAATTGTACCAATGAAGGCGATATTATCTGCAGCGGAGGTAATGTAGGTGGTATTGTTGCCAACATGCAGTGTGGTTGGTCAAATAGTGTATCTAGTATCTCTGATTGTAAAAACACTGGTGCCATCGAAGGAAAGGATATGGTAGGTGGCATTGTTGGTTACATGAGAGGTAACGGGGAAACTGCATATTGTAAAGTAGAAAATAGCAGCAATGAAGGAAACGTTAGTGGAACCGCTCACGTAGGTGGTATTGCTGGTTACAGCAGTAGCAAATATAATGATATTGCGGGCTGCTACAATGTTGGCTCCGTTTCCGCAACTGGTCTTGCAAATGCTAGCGGTGTAGGTGGTATTGTTGGTTATAATTATGGTGAAGTTGTGAATTGTTATAACGATGGCTCTGTAATGGGCGCAGGTACAGCTTATATCAATGCCGGAGGTATTGTCGGTATTGCTTATGGTAATTCCAGTATCTCTAACAGTTATAATGCAGGTACAGTAAGCAGTGATCCAGAAGCAACTGCAACAACGATTAGATTGGGCTCTTTAGTGGCTTATGTTTACCTTGGAAAAGTAACTTGTGAAAATAGCTATTATCTGAATGTGGAAGGTTTGGATGCATGTGGTGGAAACTTTAATAGTAATTCTGTACTTTCTGGTGACTATGCAGCAAAGACTTCCGTTGAATTAAAGGCATTGGCTCCAACTTTAGGGGAGGCTTACAAGCAGAATACAAGTTCCGTATACCATGGTGGATACCCTGTTCTTACATGGGAAGATGTTCCGCTGGTTTATGGTGATGCAAATGGAGATGGCACTGTAAACTCTACAGATGCAATGTTGATACTGCAGTACAGTTCATCCGTAATAGATGATACACAGCTTATTTTAAGTGTATCTGATGTTAATGGAGACGATGCTGTGAACTCTACAGATGCGATGCTTGTTTTACAGTATGCTTCAGAAGTTATTACTGAGTTCCCAATTAATGCGGCTTAAATGAAAGAGAGGCATAAAGAATGAAATTAACAAAGAAAATTATGACACTGTTTCTTGTTGCACTTCTGTGCACTTTTACCTTTGCATCTACAGCATTTGCTGCAGAGCCTAGCATTACCGTTTCAAAAGGAACAGCACAGATTGGTGGAGAGGTAACTGTAGACGTGGCCATCTCCGAAAATCCAGGCTTTGCTGCCTTGGACGCTACAATTGCATATAATGAAGACGTTTTGCAGCTTAAGAGCATTGATACCACAGGTAAACTGTTAGGGCAGGGTGGTATGGTTTCTCCAAACGTTACTTCCGGAAAAATTAGCTACATGAATACTGCAAATGTAACTGGCAATGGAGTTTTGTTTAGTGTTACATTTACAGTCCTTGATAATGCAGCACTTGGTGATACTGAAGTGGCAGTAAATATTACTAACTGTGCAAATGCATCTGCTGCTACAGTTTCTTCTTTGGTTGGTGAAACAAAAGGTAGCGTAACAGTTGTTTGTGCTAATCACGCATGGGATGAAGGTACTGTAACAAAAGAGCCTACTGCAACTGCAACAGGTGAAAAGACATACAACTGTACAAACGAAGGTTGTGATGCAACAAAGACAGATAGTATCCCAGCGCTTGGAAATGCTGGTACAGGCAACGATGGAACAGCAGGCGGTGACCAGACAGCAAACAATGGTGATCAGACAGCAAACAATGATGGTCAGACAACAGACAACAACGATCAGACCAATAATGGCGATCAGACCAGCAATCAGACAGGTAGCAATGTGTCTCCTAAGACAGATGATGCTGGCAATATGATGGCATTGATTGTAATGATTGTTGTAATTGCAGGCGTAGGTGGAATTGTTGTGTTTCGTAAAAAAGCAAGTGCTATGTAATGCGTGATTTAGTATAGGCAGAAAATCAATTACGCATAACAATATAAGATGAATGAAGGGTATCTACAGATCAAGGATGGTTTTGTAGATGCCCTTTCTTTTTTGCGTCTGTTACTCGAAAATAGTTGTCAAAAATAATAAAAAACGAAAGAAGCGTTGCTATAACAACATATTTTTTGCAGAAACGTTATTATAATAAATTTGGATAGTTGTGCAAAAAAATATGTGGAGAATTGGCATGGATAATAGTACCAAAAGAAGGATTGCCACTTCCAAATTGTTCCGTAATTTGGATTGGGAAGAAGCAGATCAGATTTTTGAAATGAATATTGGATCAATTAGAGAATACAGTAAGGGCGAGATTATTATTTCTCCAGAGGAACCATTTAATTATTTGGGTGTTATTCTGTCTGGAGAGATGGATGTGCTTCGTGTTTTTGAAAATGGGGAACAGTACCAGGTACATCTTCTAAGGGCAGGAAATCTGATTGGTATTGATACGATTACCAAAGGGAATGATGTGAATCTATTTTTCCATATTGCAAAGACTGACATGCAGATTTATCTGTTGCCAGTGGGCAGTGTATTAAAGCCAGGGAAGATTTCGGATACAATTCGTCAGAAACTGACCGAAGGCATTCTTGGTATTCTGGTTCATGAGAATTTCAGACAGCATCAGAAAGTGGATGTTTTGTCTGTTAATAATCTTAGAGAGCGTATCTATCGCTATCTGTCCTATCAGCAGTTTAAGAGAAGAACCAGCTCCTTTGAGGTTCCATACAACAGAGAGCAGATGGCGGATTACCTGTGTGTAAACCGAAGTGCTCTGTCAAGGGAACTGAGCAAGATGGAGAAAGATGGCATTATCAAGTATAATCGAAATCGGTTTGAGATATTGAAGTAGAAAAGAGCTTAACTCTTTTATGTGTAATAAAATAAGCCCTACCTTATGAGCAGTTCAAATTCGACTCGTTCATAACGTAGGGCTTCTTATATTCTTTTATGTTTATATAGTTTGAGGTGTTTTTGTTCCATTTAACAATTACTCAATCGTTGCAATTACCTTCCGATTCATTTTTCTATAAAGCAGGGTTGCAACGATGCATGACACTACCTCGGCAATGATGAATGTTGTCCAGATCGTCCATGTCAGAGCAGTATTTCTCATTGCCAGTGCAGAGAATGCAAATGCAACTGGCAGTACCAAAACCAACTGTCGAAGAACAGAGATGATCAGGGATTCCATGCCGCCTTCCAGTGCCTGGAAGATACCCTGATATGCG
>JAFUPY010000035.1 GCA_017472565.1 Eubacterium sp. | reverse complement strand
CAACTTATAATATTAATGATTCTTTTGTTTGGACTACTTGTGCCCGCAATCTAGTTTAAGAAAGGAATCATAAAAATGGATAAAAACTTGGAAAGACTCATTCTCAAAACACATGCTGTTCAGGAGATTGAGAAGCTGATCAATACATACGAGTACAAGCTGTCCCGCGCTCAATTGGAAGACGTGGAACAGCTTTTTGCGCTTAAAATGCCGGATGTGCGTATCGAGTTGTCCTTCGGAAAATATGTGGGACCAGAAGGTGTACACCGCTGCATCGTTGGCATGCACGGCAAACTGTTCCGTGAGCCAGACGGCCAGCCAGCCATTGGTACCTTCCACATGAACAACAATACCTCTGGTATCATCGAAGTTGCCGGCGACTTAAAGACCGCCAAAGGATTGTGGACCTGCCCTGGTACCTACAACAACAGAGACGAAAACGCGCCAAACGGTGCCTCCTCTATGCAGGGGGCCTGTCTGAGAAGCTGCGACTTTATCTTTGACGAAGAAGAAGGCCAGTGGAAGATGTGGCACTATGTGGTAACTGGCATCATGTCCTGGAAAATGGGCGAAACACCTGCTGACGGCGGCATGGACAAAGCCACCGCAGACTGGAAGGACATGTTCGACGAAACCAGCCGCCCAGACGGTCCACCAGACAATGCCTGGATGTACTCCCCAACCGGTCGTGTGGAATACAAAGACTACAATCGGGTTCCAGAACCATACTGGACCTTCTCAGAGACGTTTAGTTATTAAAATATGCTTGCCAGATACACTTTTCATTTTATGTGTGTCTGGCAAGCATTTTACTTTGTATCGATCACCCCATTCGGTGTAACAAGTCCTTCTTCGTTTTCCCAGAAAATCATCTGTTCCTGAACCATCCAGAATGGCTTATAGCTGCTCAGCGAATAATAAAGCCCTTGTTTCCGATATTCTTCCGCCGTATAAGCCGGATACACCAGCTTCGTTGTCTGGTGGATATAATTGGCCCAAGATGAAATGTTAGCTTCTGTATCCGTCTGTCGTATCGTGTATGAAACATACCCTCTGCAATTACTACCGTTCCTTGGCATAGAAAATGTGGCAAAACACTCGGTACTTTCTCCCGCCATGGACCACATTGGATTGGTCACATAAATCTGCTCATTCAACGTGTGGTAGGATGACTGCATCCGTGTCTCATCTTTGTCATAGAGAACACGGCCGGAGTAATCGCCCAACAATATTGCATCCGCTACCATTTCGCCGCCACTTGGATATGCTTCATAAGCAGGAAAAACCAAGAAACACTCTGTTCCAGGAAATCCCGGATTCTTTGTCCACTGAAAATGATGGAGCAGCTTCCACTCATCATTTGGCAATTCCACTCCAATGCTTGTAATCTTTAAGAAAGCTCTGCTATCTTCCGTCTCGCCTTTATCTGGCATTTCTTCCTCAACCACAATGCGCAGTGCACCTTCGCAAGCGGCAATATCTTCTGCCGTCATATCAGCTAAAATATTCTCAGGAAAGCCCTTCTGAATCAGCTCTGCTTTAATCTCTTCCACCTGGGCATGCTCATATGGATCCACCTGCTGCCAGTCCATTGGATATTTGCCGCCGAAGGCATACGCACCGCCGATTCCCACAAGAAGTACGAGAAGTAAAATACCAACTAACTTGCCATTGGATATTTTAACTGGCGCAGAATGCAGCTCATATCCAACATAGTCTAACTCATAGGACTGCTTGTAAATACAATACACGATCAGGACAAACAGCAACACGTAAACAACCGCAACGAAAAGATTACCTAATCGCAGCATGCCCAAAACTAACATCGTAATATACCACCAGATAAGGGCTCCTGCCGCGCTTGTTTTAAAAGGCACACCCGTACGCTGGCGAATCAGTTTTAACCCATACCAGAAACAGAAGCATGTGGCTACCAAAAGCAGGGCACTTGTAATGGAGAGTGCCTGATTCATCGCCGACTCGGCAACGTGCATTTGATAAATAGTAGCATTGATAATCAGCGCATAGAATCCAATTGCCACACGTATCATTGTAAATATCCAACAAGCCTTAAAGCAGGCATTTTCATTGCGCAGTGTTCGAAAGCCAAGGAGCAGCAAAAACATTCCCACCGTTGGCAAGAAGTAATGCAAACCAAGGAACTGGAATGTAACGGAGCACAGAACCAATCCCACCAGGATTCTGTTCATGGCATTACGCCACGGCGTTACATCTAAAGCAATACTATTTGGCGGTGTGTCTGGCAGGTTTTCCCGAAGCATTTCTTCAAACTGGGCATCATCTGTAAAGTCCAATTTCAGCTTACTCATACACATCACCTCCCAACTTTTTGCGGAGACGTTTCTTGATTCTATATAAGCGTCCCTCTACCGCCCGCTCTGACAGGCCCATCTCGGCTGCAATCTGAGCAGTAGACTGTAAATAATAATATTTTCGATAAAAAAGAGTTGTGTCAGCAGCGGACAACTCCCGAAGTGCCATCTGCAGCGCCTTGCGC
Source organism: Eubacterium sp. (assembly GCA_017472565.1). GTDB lineage: Bacteria > Bacillota > Clostridia > Lachnospirales > Lachnospiraceae > Brotonthovivens. The sequence continues at coordinate 10,836 of JAFUPY010000035.1, read as the reverse complement.
AGTTCCATCTGCTGTTCCTTTTGGAGCACGCGTTCTTCTGGCGTTGGTTCCTTGGACGGAATCTCCATATGTATCGCTTCCAGCGGCTGATGCTGGCGCTGTCCCCGCGCCCGGTTCAGGGCTACATTTCGCGCCATCGAAGTAAGCCAGCCTGTCCAACTGCCCTGGTGTTCATCATAGAGCTCCACCTTTTCCCAGACACGCATGGCAACTTCCGAAATACACTCTTCCTGATCATACCCCGACGGCAAAATCGGAGCAATCACATATCGAATCAGAGGGCTGTAGCGGGACAACAGTTCTTCCATGGCATGCTCTTTTCGTTCTTTTAATGCTGTAATCAAATCTGCATCGCGCATAGGAGCTCCTCCTTTCGATAAATTTCATTGAATTTCGATAAATTTCCAGAAATCGTTTCTTCTATATTATTATACACCAGAAGAAAGGAAAAACCCACGCGAGGTTTTTTGACCACGTGGGTTTTAGAGTGCCTTTGGAATGCCTTTTAGAACACTTACGTTCTTTATGTTATAATGATTTTATCTTTTTTACTGCACTGTTATTTCAACCCCCTGGAAGGAAAGGCTTTTTACATTATCAGGGTCTAAAACTTCACCAGTAGAATCTATGCCGACATAATATTCCACGTTACCACTTCTTGTCACACCGGCACTGGATGGATGTTCAACTTTAATGGTACTTCCATCTTTGCATGTAATCGTAACGGTATCAGCTTCATCATATGGATAATCTGGACACATCGCATTCCCAATAGCAGCCATCTCTGCTTCTTCCAGTTCACTCTTCACAGCATGTCCTTCCCATCGAATTCCAAGCCCAGAGACATGTATATCATCCACAACAACTTCCACGCCCCCCAGCACAATCGTCTGGTCTGTTGCAGCGCTATAGGTATTTGCCGCATAAGCATTTGTCCACTTCAGTTGCCACTCGCCGACAAGAAGTGGTTTGCCATCTCTATAATCTTGATTCAGTTCTCCATTCAGGCCTATGGATGCATCTTTGCAAATATACAAATCTTCAAAATAAAGTGTCACGGCCGCATTATTGATTGGTCTCTCATCGTCCTGAATATCAACCCGAAGCACCAACATACCATCCCGTACAACTACATCCGCATTTCCTGCTACCCAACATATGTCATCACTATTTTCTACAACGGTCTCGCCATGCAAATCTCTTGGTGTAATCACATCTTTTTCCGGGTCAAAATCTGCGGGAACAGGATAATCTGTCGTAATTTCAACGAACTGCTGTTGGCTAGCCCCAAAAGAATCCGTAATCGTAAAGGTCACTTCTCTTTCCACACCCTCTGTATTTTCGCTATAATCCAAAAGTGTTGCGGTGGTAGAAACTCCGATTTCTTCCTGACTTCCATCCAGTGCATCAATATTCTCCACACGAATTCCAGAGAAATCTACCAAATCAAAGTTCCACGCTCCCTTAGCTGCCCCCGCTGTGATTCCAAACACAGCAATGATGGCTGCTGCCAGCACGAGTAGCATGCGCTTTTTGTGTCGCTTCTTCTTTGGTTTTTCACATATGATAGCGGCAAGAATCTTATTTTCGATTCGTTTCTGCTGGTCTTTCGACAGCCCGCCACCAAGAGGAAGCGCCTCTTCGTCGCTTATGTTATTTATAAGACATTCTAAGTCGATGCGGATTTCTTGTTCCCCTTTTCTCTGGCACACATCTTCAAATGCATTTCCATGACGGGCCTCATCCCTTGCCGTTTCATGTACGGTGTCATGGATCGCGTCTAAACGCTTCTCACTCATGAGAAATCCCCCTTTCTGTTAGGGCTTTTTGTAACTTTTGTTTCCCACGGTACAGGATGTTCTCCACTTTTTTCGGCATCAGAGATAGCATTTCTGCAATCTCACGGTTTTTAAAGCCGTAAAAATAACGATACAAAAAAACACTTCGGTCCGGTTCGTCCATCTGTGCAATGCATTGATGAAGAATCTGCTCCTGTTCCTTTTTCTCGAAATCTGTTTCAATGTTTTCCTCAGATGGAAGTTCCATGGTCACTTCTTCTAATGGGAAAATGCTCACTTTTTTTAACGATTTACGCTTATCTCGTGCCGCATTTCTGGCAATGGCATAGAGATAACTTTTCATGGAATGGGATTCATCCAAGAGGAAATGATGCAATCCACGCCAGAAGCGTATCACCGTGTCGGCAACCGCTTCCTCGATATCCTCCTCAGAACAATCGTATAAAAAGTTCTTGCAAATGGTTTTAATAGCACCACCATATCGCCGCAGCAACTGATGGATACCTGCTTCCGGATCCTGTTTTAATAATTCCAAAATTTCTCGGTCGGTCATTTCACCACCACCCTTGTCTTTCGAAAGAGATTTCTATCAGAAGGTCTCTTTTTCGTTCCCTTCTACTTTACTATACGATGTGTAACGTAAAAAACTCTCAACCTATTGTTGAGAGTTTTTATCATTTATTGCTTGCCAGACCATTCGTCGGCTGTTTCATATACATAATTCTTTTACCCGATACGTGGCTGCTTCCGTATAAATCAAATCCATCGGCTTATCCCATGGCTCCATTGGAATAACATCTGTCTTCTGACATTCAAATGACACCGCAGCCACAATCGCCTTGGTACACTTTTCCAAATAACGGTCATAAAATCCTGCGCCCATTCCCATGCGACCGCCTTGTTCATCGAAAACCGTACAAGGACAGATAACCAGGTCGATATCCTCTGGAGCAATTTCTTGAGAACGCTCACGGATTGGTTCCTGGATTCCGAAATAGCCAGACTTCCAGGCAGACTCGTCCTCTGGGAGAAGGGCAATCATTTCACTGTTACTGATGCAGAGGGGATAGATTAACTGTTTTTTCCGTATCGTTTCTATCTCCTGTTTTTTTAGCAATTGCTGATTTTCCAGCAAGAGATTCTGCGCTTTTACAGCTTCTTCTAATGCTTCTAGACGCACTTCACCTCGGAATCCCTTGTAAATCATAATCATCCTTGCCTGTTGAAATTCATTAGAGGCAAGAATTTGATCCACAATTTTTTTAGATAACAGTTCCCGTTCTTCTGTAGAGAAACGATCTCGGGCTTGGACTTTTATTTTTCTTAATATTTTTCTTTCTTTTTTGTCCATTATTACTCTCATTTAATACGCTTTTATGAATTTTTAATATTTAACGTATCAGTTTTGTGTTACAATTAATAAATATTTAAGTGCCAATCTAGTTTTTTCAACTTACACAATTCTGCAAGCCGCTTCTACCACATGTGACACCAGCACGCTTGTTGTCACGGTTCCTACGCCGCCTGGCACAGGTGTGATTGCACCTACGATTGGTTCTGCTTCTTCGAACTTCACATCGCCACAAAGCTTGCCTTTTTCGTCATTCCAGCCGATTCCCACATCGATGACCACCTGGTCTTCGCGAACATATTCTGCGCCAATGCTTTCCATCTGACCTGCGCAAACGATGAGAATGTCTGCGTCTCTTGTTATGGATGGCATGTCAATGGTTTTGGTGTGACAGGTTGTTACGGTCGCATTTTTGTGCATCAGCATCATGGATACCGGACGGCCTACTACTAAGGAACGGCCGATGACTGCTGCCTTTTTGCCTGTGCAGTCGATGCCGTAATAATCTAAGATTTCGATTGCCGCCTGTGCGGTGCATGGGGCAAAACCAACTTTTGTATTGGTAAAAACCCCTGCCAGGGAACCATCGGTACAGCCGTCTACGTCTTTTGCAGGGTTCAACATCTGACGTGCTTTTTCGCCGTCAATATGTTTTGGGAGTGGACGGAACATGAGAATGCCATGTACAGAATCATCGTTGTTCAGTTCATCCAATGTGGCAAAAAAAGTATCACTGTCCGCGTCTGCTGGAAGCACCACATTTTTCACTTCCACGCCAACGGTTGCACAGCGTTTCATCGCACCCTTTTCATAAGAAAGGTCATCCGGACGTTCGCCCACACGGAAAATTGCCAGTGTTGGAACGATGCCTTTTTCTTTTAACTCTGCGACCTGCGCAGTCATTTTCTCATTTAACGCCGCTGTAACTGGGGCGCCTTTTAAAACTTCAGCCATTTATTTATCCTCGCATGCTTTCTGATTCTGTATTACAAAGAAACATGTCTTATAAATGTTCCTTCAATAATATTTTCAAATATCTTCTATTTGCAAATTCTCCTAGCGAATTCTTGCCACCACGCCATCAAAAATCTGATCTGCCAATGGGCAGTAAGTTGCCAGCATTTCTTCTGCTTCTTTTTCCAGCCCAGTTGCATAATCCCTATCCTTCATGGACTTTGTGTTGATAAACACGTTGAGAGATGCGCCCTGCAGTGCTGCCTTGCAGCAAGCTGCACCAACACCGGCGTCAGAGATAGCAAGGACAGAGCCCATTGCTGCAAACCCTTCCATCATTTTAATTGCCTTGCAAGAGGCACGCATGATATCCATCGGAACACTACAGGCTACGCGCAGGGCATCTTCCATGATGGATTCTCTATTTGGATCATCCTTTGGAATGCTGTAAGCTGCTGCCAATGGAGCAAAGCATTCTGCATCGCCATCGATCAAATCAAGCATTTCCTGGCGAAGGACTTCTGCCTCTTCCATCAGCGCCTTTACCTGGTCTTCCACATCTGCGTATTTTTTCTTACCAACAGTCAGAGAACCTACCATGTTGCCAAGAGCTACCCCAACTGCGCCAACCAGAGCGCTGGCACCGCCGCCGCCTGGAACTGGAGCCTTGGAAGCAAGGACTTCTGTAAAATCTGGGATGGTTTTATTTTTTAAATTCATGTTTTCCATTCTTTTTCTCCTTTTGGGCATACAACGCATTTTCAACTTTCTACGCCCGTTTTTATTACTTTTCCCACTTATCACACAGGGAATTAATCTGATCTGCAAACTGACCAAGTTCTTTGTTTGGTCGCCCTTCGCACTTTTTCGCCACTGCAAGCAAACGCTCTGCTGCAGCGATAAGACGGGCAAAGACACCTGTAGGCGCTTTTTTCTTCTTGGCGGCTGGCTTAATAGTGCCAATCTGGATACAGCGATTGGTCAGCAGGTCGTAGACATCTCCACTGTATGGTGCCACTGCTTCGCAGCCGATTTCCTGACGCAGGTGCTCTGCAAAATCATCGGTTATCTGGTCTTCGCCGTGAACAACAAAAATCCGCTTTGGCGGTTCACTCATGCCTTTTACCCAATTGGTGAGATGGGCCCGGTCTGCGTGACCACTAATACCCGGCAAGTTGACGATTTCCGCTTTGACCTGAACGGTCTCCCCAAACAACTTCACTTCTTTTGCACCATTCAACAACTTGTTGCCCATAGTGCCCGGAACCTGATAACCAACAAAAAGAACCGTACACTCTGGACGCCACAGGTTATGTTTCAGATGATGGCGGATGCGACCAGCTTCGCACATACCTGACGCAGAGATGATGACCACTGGTTTTTTCTCAAAATTGATCATCTTGGACTCATCGCTGGTTACAGATTTGCGCAAGCCCGCGAACTGAATTGGATTTTCTCCATTTTCAATCTCTGCTTTGGCTTCATCTCGAAAACAGGTGAGCTCATTCAGATTGAAGATATTCGTAGCTTCCACTGCCATTGGACTATCCACAAACACGGTAAAGTCCTGAAACTCTGGCAGCAGACCTCTTGTCTTGATCTTTTTCAAATGATAGAGCATTTCCTGGGTACGGCCTACGGAAAATGCTGGAATGACCAGATTGCCGCCACGAGCAAAGGTTCGAGATAATAGCTTTGCCAGTTCCACTGCATAGTCTGGTGGAACCTCATGGAAACGGTCGCCGTAGGTAGACTCTATAATAAGGTAATCTGCGCTTTCCGGAATCTCCGGATCGCGAATGATCGGACGATTGCCATGACCCAGGTCACCGGAGAAAATCAGCTTCACTTCCCCTTCCGGCTCTTTCGCCCAAACCTCGATAAAGGAGGAGCCAAGAAGATGGCCCGCGTCTCTAAAACAAATCGTCACACCCTCGCAGACTGCAATCTTTTCTCCATACTGGCATGGCACAAAATGCTGCAGCACCGCCTGAGCATCGTTTACCGTGTACATTGGCACCACTTCCGCCTTGCCAGCTCTTTTCGCCTTGCGGTTCTTCCACTCTGCTTCCTGCTCCTGAATGTGAGCACTGTCGCGAAGCATAATGTTGCACAGCTGCGTGGTTGCCTGTGTGGCAAACACCTGTCCGCGGAATCCTCTCACATATAACAGCGGAATCAGACCCGAATGGTCAATGTGGGCATGCGTCACAAATACATAGTCGATTTCTGCCGCATTCACCGGAATCTCCTGATTTTCATAGATATCAGGCCCCTGCTCCATACCGCAGTCAATCAATATGTTCTTATCTCCCACCTGCAGGAAATGACAACTTCCCGTCACCTCGTGGGCTGCACCTAAAAATTCAAGTTTCATGCTTAACCCTCCTTGATAATCCAAAATACAGAAAATCACTAAGCAAATTCTAACAGAATCATCCTTATATTAAAGTTCATTCTCTATCATCAAAACAAACTCTCCATATAAGTATATAACGTTTTCATGAATAATCCTATGAAAAATTTCCTATCAAATGAAAAAAGGTCGTTCACAAGAAGATGTGAACAACCTTTTTATAAAGTTTCTTTATGAAAAACTAATAATTCTGAATATTATACTGTTGGTGCCTTGTTTGGATACACATGTTTCCAGGTTCCGTCTTCATTCTGTTCTGTTGACAGATCATACTGAATATTTTCCCATGGATCCGGATGATCTTTCCACAGTTCATACAACTGAGGAAGAAATGCATTCAAGCGTCCAGATTCATACTGCATATGGTCTGGAAACTCTGGAATGTTAACAAATGGATTGCCTAACTTGTTATACAAGCGACTTTCTTCAAATACGATAGATCTCCAGTAGATGCCTTCCTTCTCATCCTGGTACATATGTACTAAGATTAATTGGCTTTCTCCGATATCCAGCCGGGAAATCCAGCAATGTTCATAACAGGTTGTAAATGGATATTCACGCATATTCAGTCTTGTGATGGTAAATGGTTTGCATGGATCAAACTCATAAGATGCTTCTACAGAGCCTTCGTATCCAACTTCACATGGTGGAACCACCCAATCAAATCCATAATGTTCGCCTGGAGCCCAAAGGTGATATCCCTTTTCCATGTTACCCCACCACCAGTCAACCATTTTGGCTGTTACACCTGGGATGTACTCATTTACATCAGAAATCAGAACATAATCTTTTTCCTTGTATTTTTCATGGATTTCCACTGGATCTACTGGAACCACATCCACTACCGTGTATGGAACCTGCGGGAAGTAGATTCTTTTTTCGCCTTCTTTGTATATTTTTCTCTGACCGCCATTAAAAATCATCTCGAACCTCCTTATTTTTTCTTTCTGATAAGCAGCAATACTACGATACCTAAAATATCTGCAATGATGAATACGGTATATGGCAATGTATAGCTACCGCCGGAAATAGTAAGGCAAGTAGCCATAATTGCAAATGCCAATACACGAATCAGGGAAGCAATTGTTGTTACGATACTGTTTGCCTGCTTGAAACCATTCTTACCAAATGCTGACATTGTCATAGATGGAATCAGATTTAAGATTCCTCCCAGCCCCAGTCCGATAAAGATACAACCAATCCAGATTAGTGCAGGGTTGCTTGCAAAAATCAATACCAATAATGCAAAAATGTAAGAGAAGGAATAAATAACAGATGCCAATTTTGTTCCTACTTTACCGTCTAACCAACCCCAGAAATAAGAACCTGGAATCGCAATGATGGAGGAAATGGTTAAGAATAAAAGCGCCTGCGACTGTTCATAGCCAACGGACATCATTCTTGGAATAAACTGACTTACAACACCAACCGTCACCATCCAAAGAAGGCCATAACCAATACCGATCAACCATGTATTCGGTGTTTTCATTACCTGACCAAGAGACAATTCTTCAAAATCGTCTACCACATTCTGACCAGATGCTGCGGTTAATTCTTTTGCCACTTCTGGATCCATATTATCTGGCAGAACTCCAACAGATTCTGGCGTATCTTTTACCCAGAACAGAGAAATAATGCCAAAAATAACAATTACTACACCAAGTGCAATAAAAGCTGTTTTGAAACCTGCTTTTGCAAGTAAAATAGAGAACCCGGAAACGAAAAATGCACTGCTAAGTGGAGCACCGATCGTTGCCCAACCAAGAGCAATACCCTTTTTATATGGGAACCAGTCTGTCATCAAGGTTGGAGCCACAAAACTAAAACCAGAAGCAAAAAAGCATACTACCATAAGAAGAAGAATATACAATACAATGCTTCCACACATCCCCCACAATGCAAATGCAACACCTGTAATAATCAAAGAAATTGCACTAACCATTCGTGTACTGTGTTTGATCAATAATCTTGCAAATAAAAATCCACCAATAATACCTACAATACTTGCAGGGGTAGCATATGCAAGAAGCGCATTTGGATCAAATCCATAGACACCGGCAAATGCACTTGGGAACAGATTCTGGCCATCTGTAGAAAGCGCCGCAAATAAGAAATACATGATCATTGCATAAACAATCATGCTCCAACCCCATTTACCAAAACGGCTATCGGTTAAACTTGTTGATACCTTTTTGTTCATAATCTCGAACCTCCTTATATGTTTTGTACTTTCATTATATGATTCGCAAATAGGAAAAATCCAACAAGTAAAGCCCTGCATGATACAATCAATCACTTGTATCATGCAGGGCTTAAAATTAAGATTAATCAAACTGTATTAAATTTGCTTTTAAGATATCCGCGAGGCTTCTTGCTTTCGTGTCCATAGCATCTTCTTTCCAATACAGAGAAATACGGGTCGAAACCTGAGGCATATCAAGAGCCTTTTTATACAGCATCGACTCTTCTCCATAAAACATTGGCTCATATACAACCGCCACGCATCGGCCGGCAATCAAAGCCATTTCCAATTCCCGTCGAGACGCATATTCTTTTTTATTCTTCGGAACCTCCAATCCATAATAAGAGAAAAAGGAATTCTGTTTTTTCCTATAGTCCAAAGAAAAGCAACCACTTAAAACCCCTAAGGTTTCATCTTCCAAATGAACCAATGACAAATCCTCTTTTTGCGCCAACGGATGATTTTTTGACATATAAATACAGATATTTAACAGTTTACGATGCAGCGGTATACATTTTAACGGAATCTGCCTTTCAAATTCACTTTGATAGAGAATTGCCATATCCAATTCCCCATTGTCAAACAATTGTATCATCTGTATCGGCGTCATCAACTCATAGTCAATGGTAAGTTCCTTGTACTTCTGTTGATACTGAAAAAAAGAAGCCATAATATCTTCGCTGCACTTACCCATGTCTGCAAGTCCGATTCGGATATGTTCATTTCTTCCACTGTGATAGTCTCTGGCTTTATCAATGGATATTCGCAGTGTGTTTCGGATCTGCTCCCAGTCTGCAAACAGTATTTCCCCCTCTTTCGTCAACGCAACCCCTTTGCTTTTTCGTTCAAACAGGGGAAATCCCAGTTCTTTTTCCAGGCTTTTGATTTGCCCGCTAACCGCCTGCTGCGTAATAAATAAACTTTCTGCCGCACGAGAAACATTTCCAAACTTGGCAACTTCAACAAAACATTCTATCTGTGTTATGGTCATGACATCCTCACCTTTTCCGTTTCGTTTATTGTTTCAGTATATAACATTTTCCCTGCTGTAACAAACTCTTCTTAACATTTTGTTATATCAACAGCAGCATTCGTCTCAGGTGGTACTTCAGCAACCTTCTTATTATAATTAAACATCAAAAAAGCCATACTACAGATAATAATGTACCCTAGTACACTTATTGCATCTGGCACTTGTTCAAAAATACCGATGCCTAATAATGTTGAAAATATAATCTGTGTATATTCAAAAACAGATACTTCTCTTGCCGGTGCATGACAGTATGCCGTCGTTATAAAGAACTGTCCGCCTGCTGCTGCTACTCCCGCTAACAACAACCAACACAATTGGTTAAATGCAATGGGTTCAAAATTGATAATCATAAGCGGCAACATTACCAGGCAAGATATGGCCGAAAAGCTGAAAACAATCGTAATCCCTTTTTGTTTCCGTGTTCCAAGCAGCCTTACAAAGGCATGCGCAATTCCAGCAGACACACCTCCGCACAAACCACATAAATACGGTGCGAACACAACAAAATCAAATGATGGTTTGACAACAAACATACTGCCGATAAACGCCACCGTTATGATCGTTATCTGCGCAGGTTTTACCTTTTCTTTTAATATTAAAAAGCAAAAAAGCACTGCAAAGAATGGAGACATCTTATTTAAAATAGACGCATCCGCAAGAGGAACCCTGTCCAAAGCATAATAATTGCAAAAAATCGCAATCGTTCCAAACAGGGCTCTCAACAATATGAATTTAAAATTTCCTTCTTCTACTTTAAAACCTTCTTTAGATTTTATCAAGATACATAACGCTGCAATTGCTGCTATCAGATTCCTGAAAAAACCTTTTTCAACCGAGGGCAAATCACCAGACAATCTGACAAACACACCCATACACGCAAAACATAAGGCAGACAACACAATGATATGCTCCCTTCTAGGTAGACGAGTAAAATAATAAAACTTGTTTACTAGGAAGGGGGCTTATTTATTGGGTAGAAAAGCAAAGTTTTCTTTTGAAACTAAAATAGACATAGTTCTTAGATGTTTAAAGGGACAAACT
>JAFUPY010000034.1 GCA_017472565.1 Eubacterium sp. | reverse complement strand
CCTGGGTAACAAAATATTCGATAATATTCTCTACTGCTCTTTTTAAATCTGTCATACCGTCCTCCTAACATATTGATACGATCAAAAAAGCTGCTGACAAATGAATGGCAAAAGGACATCCCGGCTGCTTGGATGAATCTTTACGAACACGTCGCACCAAAAGCCGAATGGCTGCGCTAAAAAAAGCAATGCAAAGCAACATATTTACTTTTCTCAATAGATCAAAAGTGGGTTGACCATTGCTCAGCAGTACAAGCATGGAAGCAACTAGAAACAAGTCACCCAGCCCTATTTGACCTTTTAACCAAAAGACAACCAATACTCCAAAAAAGCCAAAAGAAACCACTAGATTTCCTGGTACAAATTGTCTGTTCATGAAATATTGGATCCCCCAGCCAATTCCTGCACACAGGCATGCGAGAAGACTGAGAATCCTTGGAATCTGCCGTTCTTTCTCATCGAAATAACTGGCTGCTCCATACAAAGCACAGCAAATAATACGGATTGCTGTCACCGTCAAAAAACCACCTCTCCTCCTGTCATGGATTTGATAATCAATGGATGAAATTTTTCTGCGACAATTCTGCAGAAAAGAAACAAGAATTAAATTTGTGTTGCAGGTGATGCCCTGCGTCTGAATGTACTCGAAGTATAGCACCCCGTTTTTTAAAATGATAGTCGTAATTTCAGACAAAAAAATAGGGTAAAACTTTGTACTGTTTTACCCTTTCAGAAGAAATGTATGAAATAATTCTAAACTTTTTCTAATAAAAAAATATACTCGGTATGTTTTTCCCTGATTTTTTACTTTTCAATACCAACTCGTGCTTTAACGCCCTGGTCAAATGGATGCTTCACTTTCTCCATTTTGGTATAATAATCTGCCAGTTCCACCAACTCTGGCTTTGGATTTCTCCCCGTCATAACAACTTCCAGCTCTTCTGGTTTGTTCTTCAAAAATGTTGTCACAAGCTGCAGGTCAATCAGTTCTGCGTTGCACAGATCCAATATTTCATCCATGACAAGCAGACGAGCCTGTGTTTCTTTGGCATATGCCGTCACTTTTTCAAACAGACTGGTGTAATAGCCGCAAGCTTCCACCTTCTGCTCTGGTGTCATCAAGAAGCTGAATGGAAAATGCTTTTCCTCCACCATAACAGTAATCTCTGGAACATTGCGCAAAATAGCCATTTCCCCAGTACAACCATCCTTTAAGAACTGGGAATACACGACTGGAAATCCACATCCGGCACAACGCACTGCCAACCCCACACCAGCAGTTGTTTTTCCCTTGCCATTTCCCTCGTAAATATGCACCAAACCTTTCATAGTTACCAACTCCTTACATTTTATAATGCTTTTTAAAGTATGCCTCATTTGTCAAACTTTTTCTATTACTTTCTTTATTTTCCTTTGGAATTCCATTATATCTTTTCAAAATACTTGAGAAATTCTTATAATTCTACTAAAATATACTTGGTATACACTTGAAAATGACACTCCACGGGGGAACATTACGTGACACACTTTCAGATTGAATGCTTTTTAAGCGTTGCGAAATATCTTAACTTCACAGAAGCTGCCAACCATTTGTTTATCGCTCAGTCTTCACTGAGCAGAAATATTTCCAATTTGGAAGATGAGCTGGATATGAAGCTTTTTTTCCGCACAAAAAAATATGTCCGACTGACACCAGCCGGAGCTGTTTTATATAAGGAATTTTCTGCTTTGATGGAGCAGGGAAAGTCTGCCATTGAAAAAGCTAGAGCTGCCGGCCTTGGACAGGAAGGCTCTATCAGTATTGGCGTCATCGAGTCTCAGCGTTCCGAAAACTTCCTTCCATCTGTATTAAATGCACTCAGGGAAAAATATCCTAACATTAAACTTTCCATGTTCCGTGGAAACTTTAAGGAACTTCGCCATGCTCTGTTGGAAGGCAAAGTAGACATTGCGCTGACCATGGACTTCGATCTGGCAGGTTATCCTGCGGCAGAAACGGTATTTCAGCCATTTTTCCACTCCAGTGCGCGCTGTGTCATCTCTAAATCACATCCGCTGGCAAAAAAAGATTATATCCATTTGGAAGACTTGAAAAATGTTCCAATTATAGCCATTAACCCGGAGATTTCCTTTGGTGCCTATAATAATGCCATTGAGCTTTGCAAAATTCATGGTTTCACTCCGCAGGAAGTACACCTGTCCAACAGCACACAGGATACGCTATTGATGGTAGAATCCGGTCTGGGTTTTTCTATTCTGGACGAAAACTGCATTTCCAGTGCCAACGAAGCCGTGCAGTCCATCCCGGTGCTGCGAAGTGATCCTCTGGTTCTGGTCGCTATCTGGAAAAAAGAAAACTTTAACCCGGTAATTTCGCTGTTCGTCAACCTGTTGACAACAGAGCTGCCACAGAAGTAAGCAGTGATTGAACAAATAACCACATATAGAACGTCTACTTACCGACCGATCCGCCCCCAACCGGTCACCGGATTGGGATAGGTGGTATATCCCGGAAGGGGCAATGCTTGACGATGCATATAGGCAATGATCTTTGACCCGAAAAGGAAAGGATCGTTGCCTTTTACTATTCCCTCCTCCATCATCAGCGACGCAAGGCCACTGGCATAAGGGGCTGCCATGGAAGTGCCGCTTCGGGCTGTGTATCCGCCTCCTGGCGATGCAGAAATGATTTCCACACCAGGTGCCACCACATCTGGCTTTACCGCGCGATTCACTCTCGTGTAGCCTCGCCCGGAAAAAGGCGCCATGGTCAAAAATCTGGCATCATATGCCCCCACCGACAGTATTTTTGATGCCGTGGACGGAATGGTCAGTGTGGTTTCTTCCACCGGTCGTAAAAAAGCGGTACCACCACCAACTACAGACTGACCTGGTAACCAGAGATTGTAGTTCCCATCCACGATTTTGACTGGTGTAAGCACAATATTCCACACGCCCTGATCTACATAATTTCCCTTTGGAATAAAGTCCAGAAAAATCTCCTGACTGACGCTATAAGGAGATGGCATTCCATAGTACACCAGCACATCTGTCCCGGCAGTTTCCAATCGCTGTGTCCCAAGTTCCGACTGTAAGGTTCCGATGGTTTCTCCAGAAGGAGCCACCAGTGAAACGCGCATCTCATCGGCAAAGTTCTTCCATAACTGGATATTAAACCCTGTTTCATATTCCCCTACAGAAAATTCTATCACAGCAGCTTCCGCTTTTGTTGTCCCTTCTTGCGACACACCACTCACACCTCGATTACCTCGAAAACTTCCTTCTGTATGAATGCCGCCATCTCCCTCATTGCCAGTTCCTGTCACAATCAAAGACTTCCAATAAGCGGCCGCCGAGTCCAGATAAGTCTCCAACAAAGAGGTACCGTCATGACCGCCGTAATTGTTTCCAAAGCTAAGATTGATTACAATCGGCATCTGCAGCACATAGGCCTGCCGAAGGCTGAAATCCACTGCGCTCATCAACTCCGTTGTCCTTGGGAAGGCCTCTTCCCGCTCTGTCCCAAGCTTTACTACAATCAGATTTGCCTCTGGAGCCACCCCCACATATTGGCCATCAGAAGCCCTGCCATTTCCTGCGGCAATCCCTGCCACATGTGTCCCATGTCCGGACAGGTCTCGGCTAGGAACCAGTCGATATTGTTCCTGACTGGAACTTGCCGTCAATGCCCGATTAATCTGTGTACTGTCAAACACTCTACCTAAAGTTTGATCCCACAAAAGCAGGATCCTAGTCGTGCCATCTGCATTGCGAAAATCCGGATGAGCATAGTCAATCCCAGAGTCAATGATGGCGATTAGCGTCCCCTGTCCATTCATGTCACACCTCCAGCAAAAAACAAATTCCGTGGTTTTTCCATATAGGCAATCTGCACATCATTTGCCACGATATCCACTAACCCTTGCGGTATCCGTAAAATCGCATACTGAAACAGCAATTCCTGGGACTGAATCAGGGGGAACTTATTCCGCAGGGTTTCCAAGCTTCCTGCGTACTTTACAATCACTTCCCAAACATTTTCTTCCTCATCAAATCCCACATTCAATACTTGTGACTTGGCAAATTCTTCCGGCGTGCTGTTCATAGACAAGTTCAGCAAATTATCAACTTTTTCGTTATATGGCAAGAAAACATCTCCCCTAAAGTGTTCTTACCATTTATATATGCCACGACCTTTCAGCAAATTTCATTTTAAAGTAGTTATCAAAGAGAAAAAAGGGTATCCCACCAATGCAGGATACCCTCTCATCATTCTTTTCAATCTTTTCTTTTTCTACGCTTAACGCATTGTTAAATAGCCGTGATAGTTCTTTAAGTTGTTGCTCATTGTGAAGTCAGATACACATACGGAGCAAATGTTATGGTATGGTTTTAAGAATGGGAACTGATCCTGCTGTGCCCAAGCTGGTTTTGCAAGGTCTTTTGTTCCGTCAACTGCAACTTTGTACCATCCAGACTGATTTTCGAACCAGATTTCTAATACGAAGTCCATTACACAGCCGTTGATGTCTTTTTTAACTTTGCTCATAAGAATACGTGTACATTCTGGAGCTGCTTCGAAGATTGGAAGAACTTCTTCTCTTAACCATTTTTCGCCTTCTGCTTTGTCAACGCCTTCTGGGAAACCGATTGCAAGATTCCAACGGTAGTTAGCTCCCATTTCGATGTTGCGGCCTTTGCCCTTGATGTCTTCTTCCCACCACATTGGAAGGAAAGCAAAGATGAATGGATGACCTTCTGCAACATTTGTTTGACGAGCTGCATTACCTGTATCGCCTTCGCCAAGTTCATGAGACTGAACTGCTGCTTCAGGAATGTTACCCTGCCATACTAAAACGTCCATTGGGAATGTTTCAGCAATTGCTTTGATACCAAGTCTTGGATCAAGGTCACTTACTAACCAGTGATGCTCTGTTAACTGCATCTTGCAGTAACCAAATCTTTCACCCTGAGGTGGCATCTGGTAAGAAGGATAGAAAGCATATTTTGTTACATATGGTTCAAACTGACTGATACTGTCAGGTACATGAACTTTGTAAAGCCATCTTTCTAATTTTGGTCTGAAGTCTTCTTTTGCAACGTCT
>JAFUPY010000033.1 GCA_017472565.1 Eubacterium sp. | reverse complement strand
TCCTGCGCAGATTCCAATTACTGAAAATTGTCCAAAAGGACAGCCTACAAACCCATATGGCTGGACAAAGAGTATGTTAGAACAGGTATTGACAGACATTCATACATCAGACCCTGAATGGAATGTTATCTTACTTCGTTACTTTAACCCAATCGGTGCTCATAAGAGTGGAATCATCGGGGAAGACCCAAAAGGTATTCCAAACAACCTCGTTCCATACATTGCACAGGTAGCAGTAGGCAAGAGAGCAGCTCTGGGCGTATTTGGAAACGATTACGACACACCAGACGGAACAGGTGTCAGAGACTACATCCATGTAGTAGACCTTGCAGCAGGTCATGTAAAAGCGATTGAAAAAATCCGTCAGAATCCAGGCGTGGAAGTTTATAACTTAGGTACAGGTAATGGCTACAGTGTACTTCAGGTAGTAGAAGCATTTGGAAAAGCATGCGGACATCCAATTCCTTATGAAATCAAGGAAAGAAGAGAAGGCGATATCGCTACATGCTATTGTGATCCTCAGAAAGCGAAAGAAGATCTTAGCTGGGTTGCAAAATACGGCGTTGACGAAATGTGCCAGGATACATGGAGATGGCAGAGCGGCAATCCAAATGGTTACGCAGAAGGAGAATAAGAATGATTTACCGTTTAATTGATGAATTGATTTGCTATGGAATGAACAGCGGTCTGGTAGATGCAGCAGATGAAATCTACACAAGAAACCGTCTGTTAGAATTATATGAAATCGATGCATATGAAGCATCTGATTTTTCAGGAGAACCAAGACCAGTTCAGCAGATTTTAGATGATTTGATGGTAATTGCTCATGAAAAGGGCATCATGGAAGATGATACCATTACCATGAAAGATCTTTTCGATACAAAGATCATGGGTCTGTTAACTCCGCCACCATCTGTTGTACAGCGTACATTTATGGAAAAATACGAAAAATCGCCAAAGGAAGCCACAGATTATTACTATGCGCTTAGCCAGGCGACAAACTACATCCGTACAGAACGTGTTGCAAAAGATGAAAAATGGGTAACAGATACAGAATATGGTCAGATCGATATCAGTATCAACCTTTCAAAACCGGAAAAAGACCCTCGTGATATTGCGAAAGCTGGAAAAGCAAAGGCAAGCGGCTATCCGGCATGCCTGCTTTGCAGAGAAAATGAAGGTTATGCAGGACATTTTTCACATCCGGCAAGACAGAATCATCGAATTGCACCACTGACTTTAAGTGGAGAAGATTACTATTTACAGTATTCACCTTATGTATATTATAACGAACACTGCATCATCTTTAATAAAAAGCATACACCAATGAAGATTGACAAAGCAGTATTCAGAAAACTCCTGGAATTTGTTGGGAAATTCCCACATTACACTGCAGGTTCCAATGCGGACCTTCCAATCGTAGGTGGTTCTATTTTAAGCCACGATCATTTCCAGGGTGGTAACTATACATTTGCGATGGCAAAAGCACCATATGAAAAAACATTTACAATGAAAGCATGGCCAAATGTGACTGCAGGAATTGTAAAATGGCCAATGTCAGTTATCCGTCTTCAGGGCAAGAGTCTGGAAGAGATTGCAGATGCAGCAGACCATATTTTGACATCATGGAGAGGC
>JAFUPY010000032.1 GCA_017472565.1 Eubacterium sp. | reverse complement strand
ATACGGTTCCAAAGGGTATTTCCTGGACGTTTCCACCTTTGATCTGAACAATTGTATCAAAATGACCGTCCGCACCTTCGAGCAGATCAGCAAGGAAAAACAGATCTCCTTCCATCTGATTCTCACCGGAGACACCCTGTATGTCCGCGCCGACCTTGGCCGCATCCAGCAGGTAATGCAAAACCTGATTGATAACGCCATCAAGTTCAGCCACAACGACTCTTCCATTTCCATAGAAACCACCGTTCGCGGCGACAAGGTCTTTATCTCTATCAAAGACCACGGCATCGGCATTCCAAAGGATAGCATCAACAAGATCTGGGAACGCTTCTACAAAACCGATCTCTCCCGCGGAAAAGACAAAAAAGGAACCGGTCTTGGGCTGGCAATCGTAAAAGAGATCATTTCCGCCCACAAAGAAAACATCAATGTGATCAGTACAGAGGGAGTCGGAACAGAATTTATCTTTACCTTACCGCTTTCCGCAAATTCAGACGTTGAGGAGTAGACAAATTCATCTAAAAAAGATGTTAAAACAACAATTACACCAAGGAGATATACAGTTATGAAAACAGACTTTTTGAAATTACAGAACGGCAGCGACATCCGCGGCATCGCATGTGAAGGGATCGAAGGAGAACACATAAACCTGACACCAATGTCCGCATTCGCCATTGGACAGGCGTTCGCCATCTGGTTAGCTGAAAAAACGGGAAAAGATGCGACACAGTGTATCATCGGTATCGGTACCGACTCCCGTATCACAGGTCCCGCCTTAAAAGAACAATTAATGAAAGGTATCCTTGCCGAGGGCTCCTACGTTTCCGACTGTGGCATGGCATCCACACCAGCCATGTTCATGTCTATTGTATATCCGGAAACACAGTATGACGGCTCCATCATGATCACTGCAAGCCACCTGCCATTTAACAGAAACGGTTTTAAGTTCTTTGACAAAGACGGTGGCTTAGAAAAAGCAGATATCACAAAGATTTTAGAAATTGCAGCAGAACTTGCTCCACAGATCACACAGGAAGCATTGGATGCACCAGTTGCCGACGAAAAAGTTACAGCATTTGACCTGATTTCTCTTTACTGCGCAAACCTGTGCATGAAGATTTGCGACGATGTACAGGCAGAAGTATATGACGAACCATTAAAAGGTCTGAAAATCGTTGTAGACGCTGGTAACGGCGCTGGCGGCTTTTTCGCAACAAAGGTATTGCAAATCCTTGGTGCAGACATTGAAGGCAGCGCCTATCTGGATCCAGACGGAACCTTCCCAAACCATGTTCCTAACCCAGAAGACAAAGCTGCCATGAAAGCCATCTGCGCATCCACCGTAGCAAGCAAAGCTGACCTTGGTCTAATCTTCGATACCGACGTTGACCGTATGTCCGCAGTATTAGCTGACGGCACACCAATCAACAGAGACTCCATCATCGCAATGATTGCTGCTATCCTGGCAAATGACAATCCAGGCAGCACGATCATCACAGACTCTGTTACCTCAGACCGTCTCACAGACTTCCTGGAAAACAAGCTCGGTCTGAAACATCTGTGCTACATGCGTGGATACAAAAACGTAATCAACAAATGTAAAGAATTAAATGCTGCTGGCATCAACAGTCAACTGGCAATGGAAACCTCCGGTCATGGCTGTTTAAAAGAAAACTACTACTTAGATGACGGTGCTTACCTTGCCGTAAAACTGGTCATCGCCCTTGCAAAAGCAGCCAAAGCAGGAACCACACTGGATACTCTGATTGCAGATCTCTCTGTAGAATATGTGGCCAGAGAAGTCCGTTTTAAGCTCCTTACCGAATACTTTAAAGCATACGGCAAAGAAGTCCTGGCTGCCTTCAAAAAAAGAGCAGAAATGGCAGGATACCAGCTTCCAACCTCCCACGAAGGCATTCGTATCCGCTTCTCGGGAATCGCCACCGGCTGGATGCTGCTTCGTGCATCTCTACACGATCCGGTAATGGTACTGAACCTGGAAGGTCAGACACAGCAGGATCTGGATGTGATTACAGGGATAGCGCAGAGTCTGGTGGAAGGATTTGAGGCGTTGGATATTTCCACACTGTAATTGGTTTAATAATATTTAGAATTTGAAAAGACCCGAAAAAATTGGCTCTTACAAACCTTAAGACGGTTTGTAAGAGCCAATTTTTTCGGGTCTTTTCTTACATCTATCCACCATGTGGTGAGAATCGTATGTTATTTTTATTCACTATGTAGTAAAGATAGAAAATCAACTGTTTTGCGTTGAAACAATAGGGTCGGTCCCTTTTTCATAGTGATATTAATATTTATACCAGCATCATATCATTATATTCTTCAAAATCACGAGCGGTTACATCGCCATCCTCGTCGGTTTCCGCCACCACTTCTTCTGCACGACCGGAAACGATCCATGGGGCTGGTTCCT
Source organism: Eubacterium sp. (assembly GCA_017472565.1). Taxonomy (GTDB): domain Bacteria; phylum Bacillota; class Clostridia; order Lachnospirales; family Lachnospiraceae; genus Brotonthovivens. The sequence goes on along the minus strand of JAFUPY010000032.1, from coordinate 1,211 downwards.
GTTCGAAGTAGTTCTTGTCACTGAGCTTGGATACTGCAATTTGAATGACTTCTACGTCTTTTAATCCATGACTTTCAAAAATGCCTTTTAAGGAAGCACCTTCTGTAAAGTCCAAGGTATAAACAATCAGCTCGATCTGTGGATTTAATTTTGTCAGAAATTCGATTTCCTGATCCAGACGGTCGGATGCAGCAACAAATGCCATGGATGGCACTGGATATTTTTTGAATGCTTCTTCGTCCAGATCGTCTTCGATGTAAATGTTATAGAGACCAAACTTTTCCATATTCTGCTCTAACGTACGTCTGTCACGTTTATTGTACTCTACCGCGATGATCTTACCTTCGCTGGCAATGATTGCGGATTCAATAGCAATGCTTTCTCCTGTGATAACAACAATATTGTCCTGAAGACCTACACGCATCTTATTTAAGATAACGGCACGAATCTCGCTTGCTACCAGTGGAATAGAACCACGGATAAAGTTGCTGTTGTCCATACCAATCTTGGAAGAATTCACTGCATTTGGGTTGATGATCAGCATACCTGCGGACGCATTGATACCACGGTCGATCATATCACACAGTTTGTCGTGCTTCATCTCGCCGGCTGGTTCGGAACCTTCGTTGTACCAAACCTCACATTCACCTAAGCCTGCATTCCACATATTGTAGAAGATATTAGGATCTCCTGCTTCTGTAAATACAAGAACCGCCTGATGTGACTGTACCATTGGAATCAGGTTCTTATTCTCTCTGGTAATATCTAACATCTTAACCTTTTCCAGATCAATCACTGCATACTTGGCAAAATACTGCAGCCAGGAAATGATGATTTCATTTGTAAACAATTGGTTGCCCATATATAACACCTCACTATTTTACATATTCCAAAATACAGTTATGCTTTGCATACCTGTTGTTGCCTTGCAACTCACTGACTCTTATTATACAGAAAAAATCTACATCCCGCAATCCAATATAAATGAAAGAATCTCAAACCCTTATTTAATAATTTTCATGCGTTTAAAAAACCCCATCTGAGAATTCTCTCAAATGGGGTTTCAATCAAAATATTATACAAGTTCAAGAACAACTTCCATTGCACCGTCACCTTTACGTGGGCCAACTTTAACGATTCTTGTGTAACCACCGTTACGGTTCACGTATTTTGGTGCAACTTCGTCGAAGATTTTCTTAACTAAGTCAACT
>JAFUPY010000002.1 GCA_017472565.1 Eubacterium sp. | reverse complement strand
TAACTCTATGGTTTCATGGGAGGAAATCAGAATGATCATATCTGGATTCGCTTTATAAATATTCTCTACCGTGCTTCTAAAATTCAACTTTTCTCCCGGATCCAAGCCGACGGTAGGTTCATCCAAAACCAGCAGATCTACCGTTCCTAAAATTGCCTGGGCAATTCCCAGACGCTGGTTCATTCCTCCAGAGAGTCTGCCCACCTGTTTATCCTTTTCATCCATCAAGTTTACAATGGCCAGAATTCGCTGTATTTCATCGTCCCATTGTTTCTTTGGCATCTTTTTTAAACAGGCAAAATATTTCAGCGCATCATAGACACTCAATCCCTTTAAGGTTTCAAAAGATTGTGGTAAATATCCCACCTTCTTATTTGCTACAGCATCGCAGCAGATGCTTCCTGTGTATTTCTGTAACTCTAGAATACTTCGAAACAAGGTGGTTTTTCCTGCTCCATTTGCACCAATTACCGCATAGATTCCTGGACCGCAGGAAAGATTAATATCAGACAATATTGTTTTTCCTTTCATCACTACAGACAAATCATGAATTGTTATCATCAGCAGTTCCCTCCAACTCCAAATACAGTTCTTTCAGAAAATCGATACAGTGCATAGTATTATCCTGATCCTGCAAAAATGCAATGATCCTCTCATTCACTATTTTACTGTCAAACTGTGTAATCAATGTTTTATACATATTTTCTGTTGGCCAGTTTGGCACCTCACTCTCCGGTTCCCACTCTAGATACTGTTGTCGCATTAATGTCCATGCGTAATCCTGTCCTTGCATCGTATCCAACATCGCATTCCACAGTGCTGCCTCCACACCATAAACGGTAATACTGTGTTTTATATGTTTCAAAGCCGTCCTTTCTGGGAATTCTGAGTAGGATAAGATTAAATAGTCCTCCATCCAAAATCCGGTATCATCAATATCTGCCATACCAAATCCCCCACCCAGAACAAATATGGTATGTATTTCATCTTTCGCTTTCATACCTAAATAACCTTCATATTCCTGTAATGTGTTCTGATATGCTTCAATGTATTGTTCATCTAGTGGCCAATCAGTTGCAGATGGATATACGATCCTAATTCCATTCTGCTCTACTTGTGTAAATGGCCCCATAAGCAACGTCGGCGCCTTGCTTGTTCCTGCCAGTGTATTTTCTTCCACATCAAGATTCGATACCAACCCGTTCCGATTGCCAGTACACACAATATGGTATTCAGCCTTTTGGAAAGAGGAGATATCTTTATTGTATCCGTAATGACCATAAGTGTCCTCTAATATATAATTAAAAATTGGTCTTTCTCCAGCTTGTGGGTACCAGGCGAAAAAACCTGGCAATACTGCAGCAGAGGTATTGCTATAGAATGTACCACTATAGCCTTTGTACTGAAATTGAAGTTCTTTTATATTTTTCTGCTCAGAGCAAACCGTAATATAGTCAGCTTCCCGTGTATATTCCAGCGGATTCCCCTCAGAGTCACAGATACTTTCTATTTTGTATCCCCGAAACAGGGTAAAGTTATATTCTGGAAGGTCATCTTCAACATCAATCCATACCGATGCGGTCAATTGTTTTCCAAAATCCAGCTTCATATCATAAGAAAACACATCAAATGTTTTGTTCGTAGCGGTCTGTTCTGTCATTTCATTTTTAAACGTATCATAGTCTCTGGACACATTATTCGTGTTACTATCATAATCCATAATACTTCCTGGATTCCATACATTCACAAAGCAGACAATGCATAACAGCCAGGAAACAACAGCTATGATCCGGTATCTTTTTCCAAGCAAAAAGAATAACAGGATACCCAAAAACAGCAATATCCATCCGAAGTATACACAGTATCGATATATTTCAGATGGTATAAGGTATACAGTATCAACTATCCAAAGCATATTCGGCTGTGTTAGCTTAAAAAGGCGTGAAAGTCCCTCCAAATTTATCACACCTTCATACTGCAAATAAATTCTGGAGCTGACAGAATGAAACACACCAATGGATAGTATCAGATATCCTGCCAGGATAAAACACCCCACTATTTTTTTGGTCAGTGCGCCCAAAACCATCCCAACAAACATACCTACACATGGGAATAAAATATAATTAAGAAACAGAGCTTCTATGGTATTTTTCAGAAATGCCTCGTGCATCAAATTGGCCGGAAATACTAAAACTAAATCAATAACAAGCACATTCACAAAGATAAACAAAATCATCCCCATTAAAATACAGCATCGGGTAAGTATTGTATGTATGATCCCCGCCTTTGAACTCTGTAATTGTTCTCGCCAATTTTTCTTCCCTATATCAGAAAACATCTCAAAGGATATAAAGGCTATTCCCAGAAAAGCAATCAAGGCAAATCGCAATGTATATGCAATGGATTCTGGAATGGGATTACTATGTATATAGAAATGCGGAATATTACATATATACAGGATCAAAACGATCACGAAACAAACAACAAAAGGATACCGAAGGCGCCATGCATTCTTACATTCCAAACGAAATATTGTCATACTCTCATCTCCTTCACATCCCAGGTGCGCTTGCCAATATAAGCATTGAAACCATTTTCTTTTTCATATGTAGATTTCTCCCTTCGTTATATTTTGTTATTTTGTCCTTTGTTTCTAAAAAAAAGAATCAATCGGCATGCCCCCTTTCAAGGTTTTCATACATAAGTCCGATTGACTCTTATTTCGTTACAACAAAACATTATTTTTCAAACTTTCAAACTTTCACTATTTTTCAAACTTTCAAACTTTTAATGAACGATGCTATTGATTCATATGCGGATCCACCAAACCAACGGTTTCTGATCTGTCTGCTTTGATCATCGAGATATTCCTCTTTGGTAATTGTTTCTTGAAATTAATAAGGCTACCGCACTAAATTTTTATTTTCGTGCGATAGCCCTATTTTTTATAAACTCGTAAGCTTTTCAATTGCCTTATCAATATAGATATTGTCTGCTTTGTAGAAGATTCCATCATCTGCTAATGCTGCATATGCAGGATCCAGTGGCATCTTGCCTAACACTTCTACGCCAAGACCTGCTGCGATTTCATCAATGTTGCTTTCCCCAAAGAGTTTGATCTCTTTGCCGCAGTCAGGACATTTTAAGAAACTGTAGTTTTCTACGATTCCCAGAACTGGAACGTTCATCATTTCAGCCATGTTGTATGCCTTTTTCACGATCATCTGTACCAGATCCTGTGGTGAGGATACGATTACAATGCCGTCAACTGGAAGTGACTGGAATACGGTTAATGGAACGTCACCTGTTCCTGGAGGCATATCCACGAAAAGATAGTCAATATCTCCCCAATATACATCACTCCAGAACTGTTTTACGACGCCGGCAATAACCGGGCCTCTCCAGATAACCGGCTGTTCTTCATCTTCTAACAATAAATTGATGGACATGATCTTTGTGCCATCTGCTGCCTGACTTGGAAGTAAGCCCCATTCACAGGCACTTGCTTTTTCATGGATACCGTACATTTTTGGAATAGATGGACCTGTAATATCCGCATCCAGAATACCAACGGAATATCCTTTTTTTGCCATTGCAGAAGCAAGGGACGCTGTTACGAAAGACTTACCTACGCCACCTTTTCCACTTACTACACCAATGACTTTTTTCACGTTGGAATATTCATTTAACTGTTCTAAGAAACTTTCTGGCTGTTTGCTGGAGCAACCCTCACAGCTGTCTGCTGTGCATCCGCTGCATCCGCTTTCGCCGCATGTGTTTTCTGCCATATCTTTTTCCTCCTTATTTAGAACTCTCTTTTTTAGCAAAAATTTCTTTTAATGACTCTGTATATGGTGCTCTTGCGATACCAAATTCTGTTACGATACCGGCAATCAATTCGTGGTCTGTTACGTCAAACGCTGGGTTGAATACCTTCACACCTCTTGGCGCCATGCGTTCTTTGTACCACATTTCTGTTACTTCTTCTGCTTTACGCTGTTCAATCTCAATCTCAGCACCTGTTGGTGTGTTCATATCAATGGTAGATGTTGGCGCACAGATGTACACCGGTACACCGTACTGTTTCGCAACGGCTGCCACAACAGAAGTACCAATCTTGTTTGCCGCATCACCGTTTGCTGCCACGCGGTCACATCCTACAAATACGGCATCAACCCAGCCATTTTTCATGACCATGGCAGACATATTGTCGCAAATCAGTGTTACATCTACGCCTGAAGAATGCAGTTCGAAAGCAGTCAGACGTGCACCCTGAAGCAATGGTCTTGTCTCATCTGCGAACACGCGGAAGTTATACCCTTTTTCCTGTCCCAGATAAATTGGGGCTGTTGCAGTACCATATTTGCTTGTAGCCAGCTTACCAGCGTTACAATGTGTAAGAATCCCATCCCCTGGTTTTACCAGTGTCAGGCCGTACTCACCGATGGCTTTGCACACGCGGATATCTTCGTCCTGAATCTCGATGGATTCTGCTTTAAGAAGCGCTTTGATCTCTGCCACAGACTTGTCCTTATTGTTTAAAACAACCTGCTCCATACGATTCAGTGCCCAAGATAAGTTTACCGCTGTTGGACGGGAAGAATTCAGATAATCCTTCTGTTTTTTGAATTCAGCATAAAAAGTATCGTAATCCTCTGTCTCGATGCCTTTTGCCAGCACATAAATACCATAGCCAGCTGCCACACCGATGGCTGGTGCGCCACGGACCCGTAACAGGTAGATTGCATCCCAGATTTCCTGAGCTGTTTTTAATGAAATAATTTCGATGGTCTCAGGCAGCTTTGTCTGGTCAATGATTACGACTGCGCTGTTTGCATCATCTAAAGAAACGGTATCAATGTCCATAATATTTTTCATCTGTTCCATATGTAACCTCCGTTGGTTTTGTAAAAAAGAATCTGCCATGTTCCTTTTGGGTTAAAAAGACCACAACAGATTAATTATACTCTATTCAAATTATATAAGCAAGTTTTGAACTGGCAAAACACCAACACTTACCTTCACTTATGCCGCTCCGGTCTATACACCCTCTCCATCAAAGGCTGGAATAAAGCTTTCTTTGGCCGTTTCACCCTCCTGAACAAACCCCTGTTCCAATCCAAGTTCGATGGCGTAATCGATGACTTTTTCGTATTCTCGTCTGGTCACTTTTCGATTCAATTCCGGAAATCCCCGTTCTGCAATTCCCGGCATTGGAGTATACTGATTCATGATGCTGATGTAAATCTGCTTTCCATAGGCCTCCAGTAAATATTGCAAGATTGCCTTGGATTCTTTGGTGTGTCCAGGCAGAATCAGATGCCTGACGATCATACCTTTTACCAGCAGCACTTCATCCTGCCTGGTTTCCTGACAAATCCCATCCTTTTTTGCATGTCCTGTCATCCATTCCTTCTTGCTTGCAAATACTGGTTCACCCACCTGGCGCACCATCTCTGCAATGGCAGCCTTGGCAACAGCAGGGTAATCCGGTGCATTAGAATAGCATTTTGCGGTTTCTTCTTCCCAATATTTAAAGTCCGGTAAGTACACGTCTACCAGTCCATCCAATACTTTCAGGGATTCCACAGACTCATATCCGCTGGAATTAAACACCACAGGGATCACAAGGCCGTTTGCCTTGGCAATCCGCAATGCCTCTGCGACCATCGGAATAAAATGGCCTGCAGTCACCAGATTGATGTTGTTGGCACTCTGCGCCTGTAACTCCAGGAAAATCTCCGCCAGGCGTTCCACAGTAATTTCTTTTCCCCCTTGTCCATTGGCGATTTCCTGATTTTGACAGAACACACAATGCATGGGACAACCAGAAAAAAACACGGTACCGGATCCCGAAGTGCCGGACAAGCAGGGTTCTTCCCAAAAGTGCAATGCCGCCCGTGCTGCCTTTAGCTTGTCCATAGCGCCACAATAACCGGCATTCCTGGTTCGGTCTGTCTGGCAATTTCTTGGACAAATCTTGCATTTATATATGAAATCTTCTTCGCAATTCTTGTATCGCACGTTTTCCTCCAATCAGCACCGTTCCAATAAAAATAATACAAACCAAGCTAAGTCCGATCATTGCCGGATAAAACTCTGTTGTCAGATTGATGGCATAAAAGATCAGACTGCAAAGACTTAATAACACAACCAAAATCTGAATTGGAATATAACTCTGCCAGTTTCTGCTGTTTACAATCATCAGAATCAGGATAGCCACATCAATCAGCACGAACACACCCGGAACCACATAGTTTAATGACCAACCGTGGAATCCAAGAATGATATCTATCAGCACTACCAACAGCAAGGCGCCTATGGTCTGCATGATCATCTTGAACCGATACCCCCGTTTTCCTAAAAAAGAAATATGAAATGTGAACATCAGGTACAGCAGACAGCCGCCTACCAGATAGTCCCATGGACGGTCAAATCCCACTTTGATGGCAACGGTACGAAGCACTGCAAATGCCACAAGGGCCGCAATCCAGCAGATACGAACCGCATGTTTCATCATCTGTCTGCGTTTGCCAACTTCAGGGTAGGTTGTTTTTTGAGACAGCTCCTTCCTTGGCTCATCCTTTGAATCCGACGTTTGCAGACCTAATTGCTCTGTGTTTTTCTCAATAACCAGTTCCGCCACACCATTGGTTTCGATTCGAAGAGAAATCCCTTCCTCCAGCAAATGCTGGTAGAATGCGCTTTGTACCGTCACATCCTTTAACACCGAAGTGATGGTAAAACACAAGGTTCCATTATAAGAAGAAACCCCACCTTTTAAGTCCTGTCCTTTGGAGCGGGAAATGAACACATAACTGCTTTCGATATATGGCTCATATTCTTTTTTTACCGTAAAATTCCCCATGTTGGTCACGGTGGTGGTATTGGCTCTGGCTGCAGAATTGTACACATACTTCATGGCCGGTTTTTTCAAAAGCAATGGCACTGCCCGGAGCATCAGCTTCTTTTCGTTGGAAACATTGTAGGAAAATACTTTTTCCAAATGCTCTTTGTTAAGCTGTTCCCTCAGAGTTGCTTTTACCTCATCCAACACATCCTGAAAGGTATGCGCTGTATGTTTTGGCTGAAACACGCCGGTAATCATGGCAAAAAAATTCTTGGTGGTAGTGGAATCAAAAAATGGCCGCAAATTTACAGGCACGCTTGCTGTAATCGGCAATTTCTTCCCGGATTCTCTGGAATCTTTTCCCGCCTCTTTCTGGCTTTTTTGATAAATACTCCACAACAAACTGGCGACCAGATATTCGTTGATACTGGCATCGTATTCTTTTGCTTTGGCTTTCACCTGTTCCACTGGCATAAATCCATGTATTACACTTAATTTGCCGCGTTCATAGGCAGGACCTTCTAATAAATAGGCAGGCTCCGACTTGTAAGCTTTTCCCTCACTTTTTTTGAAATTGTCCACGTAACTGTCGGACACATCCAGAGAAGTTTCCTCGCTGAGCGCATCCGGCATTTTGTCCGCAAGCTCCGGATGGGCAAGGCGCAGATACTTATAGGTCAGTTCCCGCAGGAACTGCGTGCCGCCGGTTCCATCTGTCAAAACATGGAATACCTCCAAATTGATGCGGTTTTTGAAATAAGTCACACGAAACAGATAACTTCGATTGGACGCTGCCTCAATATATTGACAAGGGTAGGTATGTTCTTCCTGCACTTTCGGTGCTTTTTTCCCATTTTCTTCAAAATAGAACCAGAACATTCCCTGACGCAGTCTGGAATTGAACACAGGAAATAAAGGAAGCACTTCGTCCAGCGCCTGCTGCAGCAGGTCTCTTTGAATCTCTTCCTTTAAAACAACACAGATACGATATACATTTGTCATGTCATTTTCCGCGATAACAGGGAATAAATGAGCAGTGTTATCCAGCTTGTCCCATTTGATTTCCTTTCTGCGGGCTTGTCTTCTGTTGTGACGTTTTTCTTGTCGTTCAGTTTTAGACATGCGTTCAACCCTTTCCCGTGTTCTTTTAGTGTTTTTGTAGTGCTATATCAGAAAGTTTTGCTTGTGAAAATTTCTGATATTCGCACTTTGAAGTTCTCTATATATATTTTTGAATTAAAACTTTGTAGCGTCCTTTTTTTGTTTCCTGAACGACTCCCTGGAATATGAATTTCCCAAAGCCTCGCACGGACACGATGTCGCCTTTTTTCAGGATGCCGCTGTTGTTTTCATACTGGCGGCCGTTTACAAAAATGCGCTTTCCCCGAAACAGTTCCAGGCTTTGACTTCGGGACAGCTGATATGCCTTGGCGATAATCGCATCGGCTCTGTCGGAGCTAACAATTAATTCAATCTCCTGCAGTTCCGGAAGGATTTCCTGTGGCATTTCAGCAGAAACAGCACAGAGCATACAGGTGTGTTTTACCCGGGATAGATTCTCTGCGATATAAGTTGCCATTGTCTCCTCGCACAGGATATAGGCGCCCTTGTCCTTTACAAAAATATCCCCAAGAACACTTCGCTCAATACCAAGATTCATCAAGCTTCCCAAAAAATCCCGGTGATTGAGATCATCCGCAAACTTTTTCAGCAACGGTTTCACCACCACGCACCGAATTGGAAATGGTTCCTCATAGCCAAGGGCTTCTTCCGAGCCAAATCGAAGCATCTTACGCTCACTGCTCTCCGTGCCGCCCCAGAGCTGATATCCGGCATAGGCCACCTGACGCTCCACTTCATAAAAAAGCGCCTGTTCATTCACATTCAAAAAGCCCGTGAACGTGTACATATTATTCTGATAACTGCGTTTCGCCAATTCGACAAAACGCTTCTTTAACAATTCGTCTTCCTGATTCACGAGATACACTCCCTTAATGTTATCTAAATTCCCCTTATATATGAAACACATATAGCAAAAGGGAGCGTATCCCGTAACGCTCCCTTATTCTTCCTTTGTCTATCACAGTTGAATTTACAACTGTGTTGTAATAAAGATATCGTAAATTGCCTGTACTGCTTTCTCGAAATCATCGTTTTTCACACCAATGATAATGTTCAGCTCGCTGGAACCCTGGTCGATCATACGACAGTTTACATTGGCATGTGCTAATGCGGAGAAAATACGTCCGGCAGTACCACGTGTCTGTCTCATACCACGGCCTACAACTGCGATCAATGCAATATCAGCCTGTACTTCTAATGTATCTGGTTCCACGGCTCTCTGAATACCGGACAAAACAAGCTGTTCTTTTTCCTGCAGAACTTCCTGATCCACAAATACACACATAGTGTCGATACCAGATGGCATATGTTCAATGGAAATGCCATTGTCTTCAAATACAGTCAGTACTTTTCTGCAGAAACCAACTTCTGCATTCATCAGATCCTTGTCGATGGTAACGGCTGCAAATCCTTTTTTACCAGCAATACCTGTGATTGTCCATCTGGACTTCTGGCTGGTGGTCGCAACGATCATTGTACCTGGATCCTCTGGTCTGTTGGTGTTTCTGATATTGATCGGAATACCTGCTTTACGCACTGGGAAAATCGCTTCGTCATGAAGAACGGCTGCGCCCATATAAGCAAGCTCGCGAAGCTCACGATATGTAATCACGTCAACAACCTGTGGATTTCTGATCAGATGTGGATCCGTTACTAAGAATCCGGAAACATCTGTCCAGTTTTCATATAAATCTGCCTTTAATGCTCTTGCGACAATGGATCCTGTGATGTCAGATCCACCACGGGAAAATGTTTTAATCTTGCCATCCGCATAAGCACCATAAAAACCTGGAATCACTGCATGTTCATGCTTTTTCAGACGTTTTGCCATCTTACGGTTAGTATATTCTGCATCAAATGCACCATCTTCATCAAACAGAATCACTTCTGCTGCATCGATAAAATCGTAGCCTAAGTATTCCGCAAGAATCTTACCATTTAAATATTCACCACGCGAAGCGGCATAGTCAGAACCACTCTTTTCTGCAAAGTTCTTCTTGATGATCTCGAACTCTTCATCCAAAGAATAGTCCAGTTTCAAACCCTCAATAATAGCATCGTAACGAGCCTTGATGTTCTGAAGCTTTTCTGTAAAATCTTCTCCTGCTTCTGCTGCTGCATAGCAGTCATATAACATATCTGTTACTTTTGTATCCCCATCAAAACGTTTGCCTGGTGCAGATGGCACCACATACCTTCTATCTTCGTCAGCACGAATAATGTTGCCAACCTTCTGAAACTGTTCTGCACTGGCGAGAGAACTTCCGCCGAACTTTACCACTTTTTTCATCTGTTAATCTCCTTAATAAACGAATACGTGTAATTATAATAAAAAAACAGGTAGAAATCAACGTTAAAATACGCAGTTTTTCCATATTCTTACGGGATATTAACAGTTTTTCCCTAACTATGCATCATACCCCATATGCACCATGGCAAGCTGAATGGCTTCTGTCAGCAGCTGTGCCTCCTGTGAAAGTTCCAGGTTTTCCGGAACCGTTCTGCCAACTGCATTTAAATCCGCAATAACCTTACGGTCAATTTTTTCCTTTTTCATCTTGCCAAAACCAAACAACACCGAGCCATACTGACGATCGGTCAAAGAAGCACAGCAATATAACAGTGCCATATGCTTCAGCTCTGCAAGAAGCAGTTCCCGACCAAAATATGTTTCCCTGGAAAGTCCCATCTGTTCAAATGCCTTCAATGCCTGTTTTTTCAGACCTCGTTTCCCAAACTTTCCGCTGGCCTGATCTCGCATCAGCATCAGATCCATCCAGCCTCCGATAAAACAGTCCTTGATCTTGCCATTTTTCATTGTTTGATAACGCAAATGCCACAGTTCGTTGCGCAGTTTATTAAGTTCTGCTTCCTCTGGATTGTTCTGCGTATCCAGCAACGCTTTTCGCTTTTCAGGGTCTGTTTCCATATAATAGCTTTCCGGCCAGTCATATGGATTCACTTCTTCTGCCACTTTTTTCTCTTCTGCTTTTTTTAAGATCATGTTTCTAATTGTATGACAATCGTTTCTTTGCCATACGCTCCTTTCAATCGTAACATCTGCCAATCTTAGATTTCTCTTGTCTCGGATGCCAGCCACTGGCATTCCTCCTCATTTAAATAAGGAGAAATAACCTCATACACTTTTTTATGATAAGTATTCAGCAGCTTGCGTTCTCTTGCAGTCATCTCCTCTGGAAGCAGGGCATCCAGGTCAATTGGTGCAAAGGTAATGGTTTCAAATTCCATGAACTGGCCATACTCGTTTTTGATTCCTTTTTTACAGATCAGCTCATTTTCAATACGGATTCCATATGCCCCCTCCACGTAAACCCCTGGTTCGTTGGTGGTGACCATACCTTCCTCCAAAATGCCACTGTCCCGACGCTCTGGAACAATCTTCCAGCGAAAACCATTTGGACCTTCATGGACATTGAGCAGATAGCCATTGCCATGACCGGTGCCACAGCGATAATCCACACCCAGATCCCACAGAGGCCCTCGGGCAAGAATATCCAGATTCTGTCCACAACAGCCATATAAAAACCGGGCATTGGCCAGATTTAAGTTGCCGCGAACCACTGCGGTATACATCCGTTTCTCTTCTTCTGACACTTCTCCCAGCACAATATTTCTTGTAATATCCGTAGAGCCCTCTAAATAATGCCCTCCCGAGTCCACAAGCAACATTTTTGCAGGATTTAATGCAACTTTTTTATCTTTTGACGGAGAATAATGCATCATGGCTGCATTTGCACCATACGCACTGATAGTTCCAAAGCTATCGTCCACATATCCAGGCTGTTCTGCTCGAAGCTGCTGTAAATATTCTGCTGCAGACCACTCGGTAATCTCCATTTTTCCAACATTCTTCTTTAACCAATATGCAAATTTCGTGCAGGCAATGCCATCTTTTATATGAGCCTTGCGAATATTTTCCAATTCCACCGGATTTTTGATGGCACGCATCCGTTCTTCCGGATTGGACTGGTCAACCACCTTCATATTAGAAGGAAGGCTTACTTTCATCTTAGTATTGATCTTGCCCAGTTCCAAAAGAATGGTCTCATCCTCTGGCAAAGCTGCAAGATCTTCATAAATCCGGTCGTAGTCACGCAGGGTAACGCCATGCTGTTTCAAGTAAGGAGCCCAATCTCTGGAGCCCTCTGGCAGCAAGGCAGCAAATCGCCTGGCAATTGGTTTGGCATCCTCCCTTATCTCCGCAAAAATCTCTGGATTCACATACCAATAACAATCCGTGGCATTCATCAATACGAACGACAGACTGACAGGAACACTGGTAATATCCGACCCACGCACGTTCAGCAGCCAAGCAATGTCACACAGGGAGGACAATACATGCCAGTCTGCGCCTGCCTCGGCCATTTTTTCTCTTACACGGGCAAGCTTATCAGAAGCGCACTCCCCAGCGTACCGTTCATCCAAAATAAATGCCGGATTTGCAGGAAATGCAGGTCTGTCGATCCATATAATGTCAACCAGATCCTCATCACAGGAAAGCACTGCACTTTTTTCATTACAAAGTGCTTCATAAAAAGCGCCTGCCTCTGCATTCATTACGCGACCATCAAACCCCAAAGCTGTACCTGATGCCAGATGTTCACGGACAAACTCCCGCACCGTTGGCACATCTTCCATCCCCGACTTGAATAAGGTGATTCCACTGCCTTCTAACTGTCGCTCTGCCTGTATAAAATATCTGCCATCGGTCCAAAGCCCCGCTTCTTCCAATGTAACCACCGCCACACCTGCAGAACCGGTAAATCCCGTCAGATATCTTCTGGCTTTGAAATAATCATTCACATACTCAGACTCATGAAAATCTGCGGTCGGAACAATATAGACAGACATATTTCTTTTTCTCATTTCCCCTCGCAGGGCTTCGATTCGAGTTTTCACTTCACACATGTGCTTAACCAACTTTCTACTTGCACTTGGTTTACATAAATATATTTATGCAAACTTGTTACCGGCAATTTCCATTAAAAACCAAACATTTCTCTGGCAAGGACATCATAGTCCGCCAAACGCTGGCATTTTTTTATCTTCTTCAAGGTCTTTTCTTTCTCTGAACAGGATTCTCCCATATAGACCCAGAACTCTTTCATCTTGAACAGTACCGGCTTATCTCCAGATAGCCTTTCCGTGTATCCGCTCCGCAATGCATCGTGAAAGGCTTTGATCTTCTTTAAATCCGCTGGTGGCTGTTTCTTTAGTTCACCGATCAGGCCTGGATTTTTCAGCATCCCCCGGCCAATCATTATGGCGGACAAGGCAGGAAATTCCGCTTCCATGCGGCGTACATCCTCCACGGTACACAGATCCCCATTGTAGCAGACCGGGTTTTTACTCATGGCAAACCCCGCCTGAAACAGCTTCATGTCCGGATTCCCGCCATAAAAATCCTTCTGGGTCCGTGGATGGATCGTCAGTTCTTTGATCGGATATTCGTTATAAATCTCCATCAATTCCAAAAAACATTCAGAATTATGTAAACCAATCCTCGTCTTGATCGAAATATCTATTGTTTTGCCATTGAAAATGATATCCAAAAATCGGTGTAATTCATCCAAATCCCCTAAAAATCCGGAACCGCGGCGCTTGGCCACTACTGTTTTAGATGGACAGCCCAGATTCAGATTCACTTCTGTGTATCCCAGGTCTGCAATAGCCTCTTGATATTCCAAAAATAATTCTCCATTATTGGATAATAGCTGGGGAATCAATGGCACACCCGGATTGTTCTCCGGCAAAATATCCCGCATTTCCTTTTTTCGTTTGTCTGTGCTGTGACTGGTGGAAATAAACGGTGCAAAGTAAGCATCTACACCATCAAAAAACTGATGGTGCAGATTTCTATATAAACATCCTGAAATCCCCTCAAGCGGGGCGAAATAATACTTCATCATACTCTCACTTTCCCTGGCACTTGTATTTATGCTCATTGCTCATTATAGCTTTTTTTTACAAATATGCCTATAGATATGCGAAAAAAAATGACGCGAGAAAAACTCGCGCCATTTATATCCATTTTACATTGAGAACAATCCAAACTGAGCTAATGTGTAAGCTAACAGAATGATTACTAAGCAGATTGGAGCTACCACTTTAACCATTACAATATACAAGCCTTTTCTGCCAAGTTTCTCACCGTTACGTGTTGCTTCTTCAAGGATTACTTTTGGTTTTACAAAGTAACCAATCATGATACATGTAATCAGTGCTACGATTGGCATCAGAACACTGTTACTGATCCAGTCGAAGAATGTCAGGAAGTCCATACCAGCAAGTGTAATATGCGCCCATGCACCATTACCCATGGAGGATGGAACACCCAGAATTATGCTGAGAACAAGAACAGCGAGACACGCTGGTATACGTCCGATTTTGAATTTATCCATAAAGCAGGAAAGAATTGCTTCCATCAGGGAGATGGAGCTTGTCAATGCTGCAAAGAATACCAGGATAAAGAACAGAGCACCCAGAACGCCGCCTGCTGGCATCGCATTAAATACCTGTGGCAATGCAACAAACATCAGACCAGGACCACTGTTTGCTGTTGCTTCCGCACCACCTACCATGTAAACAACTGGTACTACCATGAAACCTGCTAATAAAGCTACCACTGTATCGAAGATTTCAATCTGGTTTACAGATTTAACAAGGTTGGTTTCTTTCTTTGTATAGGAACCATATGTGATCATGATACCCATGGCCAAACTCATGGAGTAGAAAATCTGTCCCAGTGCTGCCGGGATCGCCTTCCAGGTAAACTTCGCCATATCTGGAACCAGATAATACTTGATACCTTCGCCGGATCCATCCATTGTCATAATGAAGATACAGATGACCACTGCAAGTACTAACAATGCTGGCATCAGAACCTTACTTACTCGTTCAATACCCTTGTTTACACCAAGCAATACGATAATTGCTGTAATTGCAAGGAAGAATGCGAAGAATCCCAATGGAGAGCCTGTGCTGCCGATAAAGTTGCCAAAGAAATCACTTCCTGCTGCTGCAACACCATTGCCGCCTACGAATGTGAACATGTACTTCATTACCCAACCACCGATTACACAGTAATATGGAAGGATGATGATAGGTACGATACAGGCTAAAACACCTAAAAACTTAAACTTGCTGTGAATTTTACCATATGCGATCAGTGGACTTACACCTGTTTTACGGCCAATCGCGATTTCTGTTGTCATAATTGTAAAACCAAATGTTAACGCGATAATGATGTAAATAACGATGAAAATACCACCGCCGTACTGTGCTGCCAGATACGGGAAACGCCAAAGGTTTCCGAGACCTACAGCACTACCTGCTGCTGCTAATACGAAGCCAATTCCACTTGAGAACGAGCCACGGTCTTTTTTTGTTTCGTTCATGATTATATCCCTTTCATTTTCTATTTTTCAATCGGGCAAAGATAGCGCGGCTTTCCAACACTTGCTTTTCCATACTCGATTGCCTCCTGTGGGCATCTGCAGATACAGGCACAACAATGTGTACATGCATCGCCCCACTGAGGTTTGCCATCCACCAGGTGGATGTTATTTAGTGGACAAACTGTCTCGCAATATCCACAAGAATTACAACTCTCCTGCACATAAAACTTTTTTGCGCTGACAAAGCACTTATAAAAAAGTGTATTGACCAGACCACTGCTTAAACGTCCCACCAGTCCAACCTTTTCATCCAGCATCTCCCCTTTGCCAATGGCATCAGCAATGGCATCGATGACAGGCTCTGCCTGGGCAATGATCTGTCTCGCCTGTGCTTCGTCTGGTACAGAAAACATCAGTAAGTAATTTTCCGGCATGACCACCTTGGAACAGCCCTTAAAGTTCCATCCCTTTGGTTCGCATAACTTCCTGGCAAACTCACCTGCACCACCAATGCTCTGTCCGCAAGTGATGACAAAATATACATCCTTGCTGCCAGAAAATGCAGTATTGGCAATCCAGTCCCGAACAATGAGAGGCATCTGCCAGGCATAAACAGGCGCAACAAAAACCCACGGCTTATCAGAATGAAGTTCTGAATCATCGTGAGCTCGAATCTTCGGAAATAAATCTAAGGACTCATCCAGAAGCAGGTTTGCAATTCGTTTTGCTACATATGCACTGTTCCCAGTACCAGAAAAATACAATACCATAAAATTTCCCCACTTCCGAATTATTTTATCGGATTAACGCGAGTGAGTCAATGCAAATCATGAAATAAATTCATCTTTTTTTCGTTTTTTGGTGAATTTTATTCATCAAAGTGAAAAACATGCAACTTGGTATTTTGTAAGTTGCATGTTTTTCATCTTAATGCTTATTATCTATTCTTTTTTCCCATTGCTGCAAACACTGCTGCGCACACACCAAATGCTACCATCAGGGCAATGATACCGATCATCCAACCCTGTGTTGTTGTAAGTGCTAATACCATAACATGCCCTCCTTAGTCTTCTTTTTCAGCTTCTTTGAATAATTTTCCAAATAAAACGCCTACAATTGTGATACCAAATACTAATACAACTGTTTCAATAATAATTCTTGCTACCATATGTACATGCCTCCTCTTCCATTAACATGCTTTCTGTTCTTCTTTGCTCAGTTTGAAGAAGCCTGGCTTTGTACCTGGAAGAACAGCTGTCAATACGATGCCTAACACTACGGAGATAATTGTGCACAGATATACCTGATGGAAATTCATCATACCAAGTTTTTCCTGTACGCCGCATGTGATCCAGATTACGTTTGCAATCCAGGATACAAAGCAAGTGATGACCATTGCTTTTGCATTGCGTTTCCAAACAAGACCGATTACCAACATTACAAATAATGGACAGCCCCATGTGAAGATCCAGTTGATGGTTGTAACAACCGTTGGCTGGAAAGAGCTTAATGCAATCGCAAGCACACCTACGATAACGATCATAATACGCATGACGCGAACTTTTTCTTTTTCTGTTGCATTTGGTTTGTACAATCCACCAAATAAGTCATATGCAAAAATTGTAGCCGGACACAAAGATGTCATTGCAAATGTGGATAATAATGCTCCAAGGAAAGAAGCGCAGATCAGTGCAACTACCCATTTTGGAAGAAGATCCAGCATCATTGCAGGTGTCATCATCATTGCATTTCCACCAATTGCAAGATATCCAAGTGCCAATGCTGCCATACCTAATAATGCAGGAATGATACAGAAGCATCCGTTTACAGGACCTGCAAGCCACATGGATTTTTTAACAGCTTTTACGTCTTTTGCAGCAATACATGTCTGTAAGCCCATCTGAGATACACCCTGGAACATAGAGGTACAGAAAATGGTTGGGATTGCGAAGTTGATGATCAGATCTCTGTTGCCAAAGATATCAAGCATCCAGGCATTGCCCTGATTTGTCAGGTTTGTTGCCACATCTTCCCAGCCATTGCCTGGCAGGCAAACGAACATTGCGATCAATGCTACGATCAGTGCCACATACATAAATACGGCATTGATCATGTTCAGCCAGGAAACTTCCTTCATACCTGCTAACAATACATAGAAGATACCGAATGCACCACCAACGATAGCACCTACCTGATAAGACCATCCTGTACAAGCCACGAATGTTACTGCAATACACTGTGTTTCCAGACACAGACAGCCAAATACCAAAGCAGCCATGACACAAGCGGTAAGAACTTTTACTTTGCCGCCAAACAGTTTACCAAATAAGTCAGGTACTGTGTTTGTTCCAATTTTTCTAACCCAAGGACCTGTTACCTGTGTGATAACTACCATCATTACGGTACAGCCAATACCGAACCACACTGCGATGGCACCCATACCTGCTGCATTTTCACAGGTTCCCCAGATATGCGCGGAACCAAGCATGGTCAGTGCCAATGTTACACCAACATGTGCTGTCGTCAGACCTTTTCCGCCCAATGCGAAGTTCCCCTCTACTGCTGCTTCTTTTCTGTTTTTGCGGGCAATGATCATACCCACACCAATAATCGTAATCAATTCATAGATGATTACAAACGCTAAAATACCCCAGTTCATACAATTCACCTAGCCCTTTCTTTTGTTTTGTATTGTGTGTTTGTATTTTATGGGTTCATCATATTATTAAATTTTTATAAACTCCAATGAATAGAAAAAATGTTGCCATGCAGATTGGTTATGACAGCTATGCTGCGTTGTAATACCTGTTTACAGAACAAACAAAAAAGTCGTAAAACCCTTGGTTTATTAAGGTTTTCACGACTTTTCCAGAAAATATGCTTTCTATGTCATTACTTTTTTATTTGGTGCCATGCAATTTTGTAATCACACATTTGAACAGGGGAAATCTATTATAATCCCTTCTCTCGATGTGGCAGGAACACATCCGCGAAAATCTCTTTCATCGGATTGTAATTATCCACATTCCACGCCAGTGTCAGACTCGGATCACTGACCTGATCCACATCCAGGAATCTGACATTTGGATTGTCATGCAAGGTATTACGGCTGTCCAGCATACAGACGCCAACACCCGCTTCTACCCAGAGCATTTCCTCTTGAATGGAAGAAGCAAACTTCACCTTTGGCATCACGCCAGATCCTTTAAAGGAATCCAGAATCAGCTTTGGAGACATCTCAGAGTCTTCGGTGGACACCATGATAAAGGTATCATCCTTAAAGTCAGACATCTTCACGTACTTTGCTCCTGCCAGACGATGATTCTTGTGAACTACGATATGATCCTTTGTTTTTTCAATTACTTTATATTGGATCTTATCTCTGTCCTTGACGTCAAATAATAACGTAATGATCATGTCCAGCTTGTTACTGTACAGATTTTCAATCAATGCATTGAAGCTATAGTTACGCAGATTGATCTTGACCTGCGGATAATACTCTGCAAAGTGACGCAAAACCGGTGGAAACAAATCTCCTACATATGCCCCATCCAGAATACCGATGTTCAACTCACCGCTGATGCCTTCAAAACTGCTGGCGGCCTTGGCAATGGCAAGGTTATAGTCATTATAGATTTTTTCAAATTCTTCCAGCAGAATAACCGCCGCAGGTGTCAGATTAACAGAACGATTATTTCTGACAAACAGCTGCATATTCAGTTCCATCTCCATGGCCGAAATCTGACGGCTAAGGGCTGGCTGTGTGATAAACAGCTTGTCTGCCGCCTTGGTAAAGTTCAGACACTTTGCTGCCATAATGAAATATTTGATCTGCGTCATGTTCATAGTGGTATCCTCCTATTTGTCAAGGTTTCACATGTTTATATCGCTATGTCCACACTTATGCATTCACTATTCGGATGCACAAAGGCGATTTCCATCTTCTACACCCAATTTTAACACTTTTTTCTACACTTGCATCCTACATTTGGGCATAATTACATATTTTCCTTCTACACGCCCAAGCAACTTTACTTTTCATCGAAAGAAGGACCGCAAAACGCGGTCCTGTCTGTCGTTTCATTTCATTAAAGGTAGAGTTTATGGGGTCTATTTACTTAATCGAATAAGCACTTGTCTCGTAATTATTAACCTATTTGATATAGCTGTGTGCAGCTTCGCACATAGCTCTCACGTTTTCTGGTTTTGCATCGGATGGAATATCACAGCCTGTTGCGATGATCACTCCCCAAGGTCCGATATCATCCAACAGTTTTGTAACGTAGTCTTTTACCTCTTCTGGGGTACCAAATGTCATAAGTTCACATGGTACGTCGCCAAGGATACATACGTTTGGTCCTAAGATACGTCTTGCTTCACGGATATCTGTCTTGGAATCCAGTGCCATGATGTATGTTTTTTCCTCTAAGCGAGTGAACTTATCCAGAACTAACGTCCAGCTGGAATCCAGATGGAAGATTGGGATAACATTCATTTCTACACACAGATCGTAGTAAGCCTTGAAGGATGGCCATACAAATTCTTCAAACATTGCCGGGGAAACAAGGTCTGGGCCTGTTCTCCAGCCACCAATCCATACACCCGTCGCCTTGGTATCGATCATCTGCTGACGATATGCCTTCAGATTGTGTTCTAATACCATATCAAAGATTTCATGCATCAGTTCTGGTTCTTCCATAAGGTCATCCATGAAAAATGCTTCTAAAGAACGTCCACCACAGAAATACTCAAATGGAGTAATCATCAGAAAGTCACAGATACATGGAATGCCTGCTTCGTAAAATCTCTGGTAAGCCTTTGGATTTGCTGCAAAAAATGGCTGTAAGTTTTCCCAATTGTTATCACATTTTTCAGCGATAAACTTCGCCTGCCATGCATCCCAGCCCATTTCTTTGATGTCATAGTAATCTTCGTGCTGCATATTTTCACATTCTACAACCTGCCACATTTCATCATCGCCAAGCTCTTTTCCTGGCAGAGATGTTTTTGACAACCACTGTGTACCTAATAAATATGGAGAAAAGATAACACTCTGTGTAGAGTCTGCATCACATGCGGTAAGTTCTGCTAAGTTTGCTGTGCAGGCAGCATCAAAATCGGTAATATAGTCTTTCATCAGCACGCCCTGTGCTTTGGCATAATAGCCATTGCCACATGGGGATACTGGAACGCGATCAACTGGCTCGCAGCGCATCGCTTTTCTAATTCGTTCAAGATTGTCTTCGTATTTGCCCATTTGTTTATCCTCCTGATAATCATTAAAACCCTTTGTTATTTTATACGGTTACTTAATATGCATATCTCATAATCCAAGTATATAAGGGTGTTTTTGGAATGTAAAATGCCGTGTTAGGATTTTGCCATGCTATTTGGTTATGGCAGATTTACACTATAATTTCCCTTTAAAAAAATCCTGGCACAACCGATCCAAGACTTCTCGCTCCACCACTTCAATTGGAACTTTATCCAAATTGTTCACCCAATAGGTATAGGCACCGATGCAGCCAGAGGAAATCATTTCCAACACCAATTCTTCCTCCCGCAAATCAATCTTTTCATACTGGAACTTCTTTCTAAAATCTTCCTTGATAACTTTTTTCCACTTATAGATAAACAAGCCATCTTTACTCTTATTTAAAAGCGTGCGGAACCAGAAGTCATTTTCTTTGATATAGATCAATGTTGCCCGAAAGTGACCTTCTTTGTTGTAGCCTTTTTTCTCAAATTCGTAACCAACAAATGTTTTATTGCGTTCCTGACAATTCGTAACCAAAATATCCTCTATGGACTCCAACACCTCATACATATCTGAGAAATAATTATAAAAAGTGGTTCGAGCCATTCCTACTTTATCGCATACGCTTTTCACTGTAATTTCATGCAATTCTTTTTTCGCGAAAAGTTCCATGAAAGCATCCTGGATTTTCCTGGTACCATCCTCATGTATCTGCATAATAACCCCCATATGTAATTTTAAATTCACCTTAACAATTATATTATAATGCGCTTACAAGCGAGTGCCTAGACACTTATGGCAAAAATGTCTTGTTCATGCATTTGCATATTCTTTGTATCAGATGAAGGAATGACATTTCTGCAGAATGACCCGCAGCAAAGATTTTTACTGACACTGTCCTATTACATGAATCAGTGAGCAACGCCGTATGCTCAAATCGAGTAGGAGGCGGTGACAAACCGCCGTCCTCTCACACCACCGTGCATACCGTTCGGTACACGGCGGTTTCAATAGTTGACGTGCACGGACTGATAAGCGGTGGCTAAATCATAGAAGCCACTATTTGTCAGTCTTTCTTTTGTCATTGCTCTTTTCACTGTTGTCAGGTTTGCGCAGAACCAGTGACCTTTTCGACTGTTTGCCGCCATATGTGCGTAGTATTCTGGTATTCCCATCTTCATCAGATTTCTCTTCTTTGTCTTTGGAAGTTTCCATTGTTTCCAT
>JAFUPY010000031.1 GCA_017472565.1 Eubacterium sp. | reverse complement strand
GGCGAAATGTTGATCTGCAGTATCTACGGATTCCCACCAGAAGCATTCCCAATCGTTGCGGCAATCGGCTTCTTAGTAGATCCACCAGCAACTATGGTTAACGCATCCGGTGACGCGGTAGCTTCTATGATGGTAGCAAGATTGACAGAAGGCAAGAACTGGCTGAAAGACAAAATCGCAAGAGGCGAAGTGAACGTGTAAGCGTATTGTGAGTTGTATTCGTAACAGCAAATACGGAAAAAAGAAAATATTGGTAAAATTCAGGCAGGCGGTCTTATGACCGCTTGCTTTTTTATGGGGATTCGGTGTAAAATATAAAGGTTGTTGCAAGATGACAAAATATTTATAGAATACATTACGTTTTTGTTATAGAAAGAAGTCTTACGAATCATGAATGAAAAGGCATTAATGAGAAGAAAAACAGTTGCCCTTGCGTTTCACGATACCGCCGCTGTATTTGCCGGCTACATCGTTTTGGGCATCGGATTCGGCGTTATGCTGCGGGTAAATGGATATGGTGTAATCTGGGCGTTTTTCATGAGTATTTTCATGTACGCTGGCGCCATGCAGTATGCGGCAGTTGGCATT
This sequence comes from Eubacterium sp., assembly GCA_017472565.1. Taxonomy (GTDB): domain Bacteria; phylum Bacillota; class Clostridia; order Lachnospirales; family Lachnospiraceae; genus Brotonthovivens. The sequence goes on along the minus strand of JAFUPY010000031.1, from coordinate 25,637 downwards.
CTGGCAAGTGGAGCGTCCATTGGATCCACTGCAGTTGCCACCGTATTGATCAATATTCGTCATATTTTTTATGGTATTTCACTGTTGCAAAAGTATAAGGGTCTGGGTATCCAGAAGTTATATATGATATTTGCCCTGACAGACGAGACCTATGCTCTGGTCAGCGGCAAGGACACACCAGAGACTGTCAGCCGAAAGCTGTATTATTTCCTGGTATCTTTGTTTGACCATTGTTACTGGATCCTGGGCTGCTGCCTTGGCGCGATCATCGGTGGTATGCTCAAGATCAACTTCGAGGGAATCGATTTTGCCCTGACTGCATTGTTTGTTACCATTTTGATTGATCAGTGGCTCAGCACAAAGAATCACTTGCCAGTGTTTATCGGTATGATTTCCACCGCCATCTGTCTGGCTGTTTTTGGAAGCGAGAATTTCCTGATTCCATCTATGATCGTTATCGTGGTGATTCTTACCCTGACAAGAAAGAAAACAAAAGTAACACCTGAGATGGAAGCAGAGCAAAAGAAGAAAGACGAAGAGTTCCGCCAGAAGGTAGAAGAACGGGTGCAGCGCGTGATGGAGCTGGATGATGACGCGGATATAAAAGAGGTTATATTAAAGGATGAAGCTTCTGCAAAGGCAGAAGCGCAGCCGAAATTAAGTAAAGTGGAAAAGGAGGAGCAAGATGTCTAGTACGATGCATTCAATTGTGTTAATCGCAGTCATGGCAGCCATCACAGCCCTGCTTCGATTTTTCCCATTTATTATTTTCAATGAAAAGAGACCTGTGCCAAAGTACATCACATGGCTGGGCGAAGTGCTTCCATACGCGGTCATTGGTATGCTGGTCATCTACTGCATGAAGGGCGTGTCCTTTACCAGCGGCTCCCACGGCATCCCCGAGATCTTAGGATGCGTGATTACAGCCGTGCTGTACATATGGAAGCGGAACTCGCTGATCAGTATCGGTGGCGGTACGGTGGCGTACATGCTGTTGGTGCAGTTGGTTTTCTAAGTAAAAGTGCTAAAAGCATGCAAAAGGTGAAATGGTAGACAGATTAACATGCTTTGCGAAGAAGAGTAAAAAAACAAAAGCATGCGAAGAAGCAAAAAAAGACAAATTAACATGCTTTGCGAAGAAGAGTAAAAAAACAAAAGCATGCGAAGAAGCAAAAAAAGACAGATTAACATGCTTTGCGAAGGAGAGTAAAAAAACAAAAGCATGTTAATAAGCAAAAAAAGATGGATTAACATGCTTTGCGAAGAAGAGTAAAAAAGCAAAAGCATGTTAATAAGCAAAAAAAGACAAATTAACATGCTTTAAGGAATTGATTGAAAGGATACAACAATGAGCAACAAATTAGGTCTTGTTTTGGAGGGCGGCGGCATGCGCGCGATCTATGTGGCTGGCGTGCTGGATGTTTTCATGGAAAATAATCTTATCTTCGATGGTGTGGTCGGCATCTCTGCCGGCGCGATTCATGGTTCCAACTTCGTTGCAGGACAAAAGGGCAGAACCATTCGTTATTATAAGAAATATTGCACGGATAAGAGAATGATTGGGATTCGCAACTTGATACTTACAGGAAGCATTGTGAACAACAAGTTCTTTTATCATGACTTGCCTGATAGACTGGATCCTTTTGATTATGAGACGTATCAGAATTCGGAAACAGATTTTTATGCAGGTGCGACCAATCTGGAAACCGGCAAATGCGAGTATATCCACATCAAGGATATGAAGGCAGACATTGATGCACTGAGAGCATCTTCTTCCCTGCCATATGTGTCCAGAATTGTTGAATTCAAAGGCATGAAGCTTCTTGACGGTGCATTTTCTGACAGTATTCCTGTCAATGCCTTTCGTCAGATGGGCTACAACAAAAATGTGGTGGTTCTGACGCAGCATGATGGTTATGTGAAAGGTCCGGAAAATGCCAAGAAAGCAAGAAAGAAATATAAAAAATATCCAAACTTCGTAGCGTCCATCGTTCATCGTCATGAGGTGTACAACCAAACGTTGGCGGATATCAGGCAGTATCAGGTTGAGGGCGATGTATTTGCCCTGTATCCGAGTGTTCCTCTGGATCTGCCATTGATTGGAAGTACCCCGGAAGAATTGCAGAGAGTGTATGAGATTGGGGTAAAGGATACTCGTGAGAGAATGGATGCGTTAAAGGCGTGGATGGCCGAAGTGAGAGCAGAGTAATCGGTATTTAAAATGAAAACGTGTTAAGTACGACACTTGACAACAAGAATAAAGAAGGCATTATGGTTGAAGATTTTCGCCCATAATGTCTTTATTTATGTGATAAGAAAATTCTTCGAACTTCCTATCACATAAATAACTCGCTACGCTCGAAAGATGCGCAGCTCGCGGAGTGGAAGTGTCTGCTTCGCAGCCGCTCACGCGCGTAGAATCTCGCAAGCGAAATTCTTTTTTTACATAAAGAATACAAATGGATGTGGTAAGATAAGCATATCAAGATGTGAGATGACTTCCGCATCTGATATGCATTCCGTGCGGATGCGCAGAAATTCGAAGTAGTAAGGTGAGTGTTATGAAAAAAATGTTACTGGCAGAGGACAACAACAATTTGCGAGAGCTTATCACAGATTATCTGTCTGCCAACGAGATAGAAGTGGATGCCTGTGAAAATGGAGATGTGGCATGGGAGCATTTTCAGACCAACCACTATGACCTGGTGCTGCTTGACATTATGATGCCGGGCATGGATGGATTTGAACTGTGCAAAAAGATCCGTGAACAGGAAGGGGTACCAATCCTTTTTATCACGGCAAAAGTACAGGAAGAAGATCAGTTGTATGGGTATGCCATTGGGGCAGATGACTATATCGTGAAGCCATTTTCCCTGCCTGTATTATTGGCAAAGTGTAAGGTGATTTTTGCCAGACAGAATAAGACAGAGGAGTATATCCAGTCTGGTATGATCAAGCTGTATCCAAAGCAGAAGCGTGTGCTGGTTGCAGAAGAACCCGTTACACTGCAGGCATTGGATTATGAATTGTTGTATTATTTCATGCGCCACCCGGGGGTGGTGATGTCCCGTGACCAGATATTGCTAAAAATCTGGGGCTATGATTATGAAGGCACAGACCGAGCAGTGGACACCCACGTGAAAAATCTGCGAAAAGCCTTGGGCGAATATGGCAGATATATTCGGACGATTATCAAGTCCGGATATGTGTGGGAAGTGGAGTAGATGGGAGAATATATATGGACAAGAAGAAAAAGCAGAAAGACATAACTGAATGGAAAGATCCCGCTGTCAAAGTGCAGGAAGTGCTCTGTGATTTTGATGAGATTCTATCTGAAAAAGCGTTAGTAGAAATAAAAGAGAAATCTTCCAGATTCATAAAAAATGGTATCCCAACATTTCGGAAGAAGTTTCCTCTCTGGTGGGCGGAACTGCTGGTCATTGGCGTGCTGATTCTGATGTTTATTTTTATGTTTCAGTTGGAGAAGTCGTATCAGAGAAGTATTACAGGCGATTATACGGAACGTTTGGTAAATGGTGTTTATGCGGAATTGGAGAACTGGCAAGGCGATGAAGAGATGACAGAGCGGGACTTGAGGGAATTTATGTCCGCTGTCATGCGCTATAATCCGGGGGATGCGGGATCTGCAAGCTTTGCAATCAAATTTTATGATCAATATGAAAATTTGGTTGCCCAATCAGATCCGGAACGAAATGTTATTGTAAGGTGCGCGGTTCCAGAAGGGAGTGAAGTTCCGGAAATCTATTTTAACCTGGATGACTACTTTGCAATCTCGGATGTATCTTTTTATTTGGATTCCTATGAACAGGGAATAGAAAATGTTTCATACATTGTAGGCTACCTGCAAGGAGAAGAATTTATCCCTATAAAAATCATTTTCGAAAACTGGCTTAATCCAGATGTGGGCACCTATGTTTTGGAAAATGCGGCGTTCTCTTCCATCCTGCAGAAAGAACACGCCGTCTATCTGGTTGATTATGATAGCTCTTTTACGCCGACAGAAGATATGAATTATGTGATGGTCGGAACCGAATTAAGAGTGTATAACTCGGAAACTGACAGTAATATAGATGCCTTTGCGTATGTGGAGGATTTGCATGTTTTAGAAAGTTATGCCATAGATGATTTGTGCAATGCACGAGGCGGCTTTGGCTCAGTTGGTTCTGGATACAGTGCCTCTGAAGGTTATTTTAAAGTCTGTGGCGGTGGCGTATACGGCATTATAGCCATGACCTTCCCTGTGAATAAAATAGTGCTTACTTCCGCGGCTCTCTGGAGCCGTATGATTTCTATGATCATCATTATCCAGGGCGGTGGGCTGGTTGGATTTTTCCTTCGCCGTAAGATGAAGCAGAAGCAGGCTCAGATTGACCATATGCGCAACACTTTTATCAACGCTATGGCACATGAGATGAAGACACCGGCAGCAGTCATCAAGAACAGTACCGAGTGTATTTTGGATGAAATCTGTCCAGAAAAGAATCGGCATTATCTGGAGATGATTTCCAGGGAAACCGACCATATGAATGAACTGTTGTCAAACATGCTGCTTTATACCAGAACAAGCGATTCCATTCATTCTCTGCGGCCGGTGCCGGTGAACTTGAAAGAAATCACAGAAATGGTGAGTGAATCCTATCATCTTACAATAGAACAGCGTAACATCAGCCTGTCCATTAAGGATTTGGGAATGGATCAGGTCTATGCAGATCCAGATTTGATCAAGATGGTAATCGATAACTACATATCCAATGCAGTGAAATTTGCAAAAGAGGAGAGTGAGATAACCATAACACTGTGCGCAAATCGTTTTATCATCCACAATGTGGGAGAAGCGATTCCAGAAGATCAGATAGAACACGTCTGGGAGCCCCTGTATGTGGCAGATACTGCCCGCAGCGAGACCGATAGTTCCGCAGGTATGGGCCTGGCCATTTGTAAAAACATTTTGGAACTGCATAAGGCTGAGTATGGCGTAACAAATGAAGTGGATGGAGTGAGATTTTACTTCAAACTGCCATAAATAAATATAGCGAATATATGAGAACTGCTCACGTGAAAGGATGTGAGCAGTTCTTTTTTCTAAAAAAGAATGCGTCTTGACAGAGAAATATTTATTAACAAACGGAGATTGTTAAAAAACTATAAATTAAGGTAAAACGCTTGCATCTTGTTTTTTGAAGTGCTATTTTGTAAATACATTCCGACGTCTAAATTGAAAATTCTTGTTTCTATTTTTTTTCACTGTAATTGCAAGGAAAATACTAGAGAACTTAAAAATTTTACAAAGTCGCAATATGCGAGAATTGCTTGGACTTTTTTTATTAATTCGCTATAATAAAATTGTCCAGGGCGGTTCTTATTTGCATTGCGCAGAAAAGGACGTGGAAATGAATAAAAAAATAGTAAGAAACCTGGATGATCAGGGGGCAAAACTCATATTTGGAAATGCAGATATGTGTGCCCAGTTTTTGAACGATTATATTGATATCGAATGTTTGAAGGGATTAAAGCCAGAACAAATCGAAGATATGACAAGTCGTTTTGTGTCTATGTGGGACAATGAAAGAGATTCGGACGTGGTGAAGCGCATTCATCTTAATTCGGAAAATAAGTTGTATGTGATCGCGATTATCGAGCATCAATCGGATGTTGATTACACAATGGCAATGAAAATTCTTCGATATATGGTTATGATTTGGACTGAGTATGAGCGTGAGCAGAACGAGTCATATCCGGGAATAACAAAAACGAAGGACTTTAAGTATCCACCGATTCTACCTATTGTTTACTTTGAAGGACATGATACATGGACGGCTGCAAAGCAGTTGTCAGAACGAGTAGCGTTAGCAGATGTTTTTGAAGATTTTTTGCCTGATTATCGCTACGAAGTGATTCGAATCCATGATTATACTGACGATGAAATCATAAGTAAGGGAAACGAGTTTTCTTTGTTTATGTTGGTTAATAAGCTGAAGGATTCAGAAGATATTAGAAATTTAAAAAATTTGCCGAAGGACTATCTGGAAAATCTGCAAAATTATTCTTCTGATTACTTGCTGGAATTGATAGCAACAGTAGTTTCTGCATTTATGCATAAATTGCAAGTAAATCAGAGAGAAATAGCAGATGTGTCGGATATGATTCGAGAAAGGAGATTCTCCATGTTATTTGACAGTTTTGAAGCGTATAGTGTACCAGGGATACAAAAAGAAACACGCACAGAAACAAAAGTAGAAGATTTGATGTTTGTTCTGTCAGAAAAAGGAAATATTTCAGATACGTTGAAAGAAAAAATACTAAGTCAAAATGATATAGAACTCCTTGATAGATGGTTTAAAATAGGGGTTAGGGCTACAACCGTAGAGGAATTTGAAGACCAAATCAAATAATCAGGAGGCATCCATGGCATTAAAATCAGATGATATTAAAAGAAGCTGCATTGACTGTGCAGTGACCAACTGTAACCCAATGGATAAGACATATCCACCATTTTGCCCATCACAGGCGCTGGATCCAGCCTTTTTAGAAGATGTGGTAAAGCTATATGAAGAAGAGGAAAACAATCGCTGTGCAGTAAATGCTGCCTGTGTAGAGTCTGATTATTATTGTGAAAAGACTCGTTTAGAAGAAATTATTGAGTTTGCAAAACGTATTGGTGCAAAGAAGATCGGTATTGCCACCTGTGTTGGCTTGATTCGCGAATCCAGTACACTGGCAAGAATCCTTCGCAATCATGGATTTGAAGTGTTTGGTGTGGGATGTAAGATAGGTACTGTTCGCAAGGTGGCTATCGGCATTCCAGAATACTGTGAAAATACAGGTGTGAACATTTGCAATCCAATTTTACAGGCAAAACTTTTGAACGAAGAAAAAACAGACTTGAACATTGTAGTAGGCCTCTGTGTTGGACACGACAGTCTGTTTTATAAATATTCCGAAGCACTGACAACCACACTGGTTGCCAAGGACCGGGTGCTTGGACACAATCCGGTGGCAGCTCTTTACAATGCAGAAACTTATTATAAGAAAAAGCTGGAACCGTAAAAGGATTGCGCCAAAATAGTTTACATAACACAATCTTTCGGATAGATTTTTTGAGAGGAATTATCCATGTCACTGACAACTCTTTGCTACATCGAACAGGACGGCAAGTATCTGATGATGCACCGTATCAAAAAGAAAAATGACATTAACCAGGAAAAATGGATTGGCATCGGAGGGCACTTCGAGCCAGATGAAAGCCCGGAGGAATGTCTGCTCCGGGAAGCTTTGGAAGAAACAGGTCTTACGCTTACTTCCTATCGTTTCCGTGGTCTTGTCACCTTTTTATCTGATAAGTGGCAGACGGAATACATGTGCCTTTATACCGCAGATGGATTCGAGGGAACACTGACAGACTGCAACGAGGGCGAGCTTGTCTGGGTGGACAAGGAGGAAGTCATGAATCTGAATCTTTGGGAAGGAGACAAGATATTCTTCCGTTTGCTGAACGAGAATGCACCATTTTTTTCACTGAAGCTTCGCTATGAGGGAGAAACCTTGGTGGAGGCTGTACTGGACGGCAAATCATTGTTGAGATAAATATGCATTTTTTTGCATTTTAAAGCAAAAAAGAGATTGTAATTTTTTAACTTAATAGTATAATACATTTATTAGTGATTCTCTGCCTATTTATAAGAGCGGGTGGATAGTCCAAAACAAATAAACTCAAAGAGAGGAAGAAAATTATGAAAAAGATTTTATCATTCGTAGTAGTTGCAGTTTTAGCTCTTTCTTTAGCAGCATGTGGTAACTCTGGTGCTCCAGCACAGGGAGAAGGCAGCGCAGCCGGCGAAGGAACAAGCAAAGAAACATTAGTTATGGCAACAAACGGTGCATTCCCTCCATACGAATACTATGACGGCGATGTTATGGTTGGTATCGATGTGGAAATGGCGCAGGCAGTAGCTGACAAGCTTGGTATGGAACTTCAGATTGAAGATATGGACTTCGGCGCAATCATCGCAGCTGTTCAGTCTGGTAAAGCGGATATGGGCGTAGCTGGTATGACAGTTACAGAAGAACGTTTAGAAAACGTTAACTTCTCTGATTCCTATGCAACAGGTATTCAGGTAGTTATCGTAAAAGAAGGTTCTGATATTGCTACTATCGATGACTTAGAAGGCAAAATGATCGGTGTTCAGGAATCTACAACAGGTCATATTTACTGTGCAGACACACCAGAAAATGGTGGTTACGGTGAAGAAAACGTAACAGCTTATACAACAGGTGCAAACGCTGTTGAAGCTTTAAAAACAGGCAAAGTTGACTGTGTAGTTATTGACAACGAACCAGCAAAAGCATTCGTAGCAGCAAACGAAGGTCTTAAGATTCTTGAAACAGAATTTGCAGTAGAAGATTATGCAATTGCAATCGCAAAAGACAACACAGAATTAGTTGAAAAAGTAAACAAAGCTTTAGCAGAATTAAAAGCAGATGGCACATTAGATGCAATCGTTGCAAAATATATTCCAGCTGAATAAAAATGCATAATTGATGCATGATAATGAAGAGGAGTCTTGCGACTCCTCTTTTTTTATGTTATACTATCGTGTACTGTTTAAAAACAAATGGCAGTTTACATATTTATGATAGAAAAGAGGAGAAGTTATGCAAACGATTATGGCGTTAGCAGGAAGTGGTGCGCAGACATGGTTTGCCAAGTTGTCAAAGGATCTGTATCAGACGTTTGTTGAAAAGGATCGTTGGCTGATGTTCTTAAAAGGACTTGGCATCACTGTTGAGGTTGCCCTTCTTGCCTTGGTATTGGGTATTGTCATCGGTGTGTGCGTGGCGATGGTTCGTTCTACACACGATCTGCGAAGAGTAAAGAAAAAAACAGTTGGCAGTGTCTTTTTAGATATTTTAAATGTTATTTGTCATATTTATTTGACCGTCATTCGAGGTACTCCAATGATGGTACAGTTGCTGATTATGTATTTTGTTATTTTTGTTTCTGTACGTAATCAGGTGGTTATTGCGGTTATCGCCTTTGGTATCAATTCTGGTGCTTATGTTGCAGAGATTGTGCGAAGTGGCATTATGTCTATTGATGCAGGTCAGATGGAAGCAGGCCGTTCGCTTGGCTTAAGTTATGGGCAGACGATGAAGTCTATCATCATTCCGCAGGCTTTTAAAAACATACTGCCAGCCCTCGGCAATGAAATGATCGTGTTATTCAAAGATACTTCTTTGGTAACGGTTATCGGGTTGATGGATCTGACAAAGACAGCTCAGGTTATCGCAGGTGCGACCTATCAGGCATATGTTCCGCTGATTGGTGCAGCCGTAGTTTACCTTGTATGCGTAATTATCTTAAGTAAGATTTTAGGTGTTGTTGAAAGGAGATTAAGAGCCGGTGATAAGCGTTAATGAATTGAAAAAAAGCTTCGGTGACCATGTGGTTTTAGATGGTATCACAGAGCATATCAGCAAAGGCGAAAAAGTGGTTGTCATTGGACCATCCGGTTCTGGTAAGTCCACTTTCTTAAGATGCCTGAACCTGTTGGAAGAACCAACAGAGGGTAATATTATTTTTGAAGGTATCGATATCACAGATCCAAAGACAGATATCGATATGGTTCGCAGACAGATGGGTATGGTGTTCCAGCAGTTCAACCTGTTTCCACACATGACCATTAAGGACAATATCAAGCTGGCACCAGTGAAGTTAAAACTGATGACAGAAGCGGAAGCGGACGAAAAAGCGATGGAGCTTTTGGAGCGTGTAGGTCTTCCGGACAAAGCAGATGCCTATCCAAAGCAGCTTTCCGGTGGACAGCAGCAGCGTATTGCCATTGCACGTGCCCTGGCAATGAATCCAAAGGTAATGCTCTTTGATGAACCAACATCCGCTCTTGACCCGGAAATGGTTGGAGAAGTATTGGAATTGATGAAAGAGCTTGCTGACGATGGCATGACCATGGTTGTAGTAACACACGAAATGGGATTTGCCAAAGAAGTGGCAACAAGAGTTCTTTTCATTGATGACGGTAAAGTTGCGGAACAGAACAATCCAAAGGACTTTTTTGAAAATCCGCAGAATCCTCGTCTGCAGGAATTCTTATCCAAAGTTCTCTAATAAAATGAGATATATGCGAAAAGTGGCTGTACTCTTATGAGTACAGCTATTTTTTTGTATCGATCGCCCAGAGAATGCGTCAAGACGCATTCTTTTTTAGAATAAACTTTAAAAAACTTACGCACACTACTTAAAAATATTTGTATCGTGAAGAACAACGAACATCTCGTTGAAACGAAGCGGTAAGTAAGAGGTGCATTTATGACACAACAAGTGGGAAAACAGAGCCTCACCTTTGCAGAGGCTCCTTTTATTTTAGAGAGTGGCTCCATTGCAGGAACCAAAGAGGGACAAGGGCCAATCGGGGATGAGATCGATATGGTTGGCGAAGATGATCGATTTGATGAGGATAAGTGGGAGCAGGCAGAGAGTATTCTGCAAAAAAAAGCCCTTCATATTGCTATGGGAAAGGCAGAAATTTCTCCCCGGCAGATTCGATATTTGTTTGCAGGAGATCTGTTGGGGCAGAACATGGCTACCTCCTTTGGGCTGATGGATTTTAAGATTCCCCTGTTTGGGGTATATGGCGCCTGTTCCACCGCTGGGGAATCCATGGCGCTGGCCGCCATGGCAGTTGCGGCAGGTTATGCAGATCTGGCGGCGGCGGTAACATCCAGTCATTTTGCCAGTGCAGAAAAGCAGTTTCGATTTCCATTGGAATATGCCAATCAGAGACCACTTTCTTCCACCTGGACAGTAACAGGTAGTGGCGCATTTTTGATCTGCTCGAAACATTTTATGGAACAGCAGCGAGAGTTGAAGGCGGAAAAAAAGAAAGCCGCTGGATTTAATCATGCAGTCAGGGAGATGGCAAAAAAGAGTGAGATTCAATTGGATGCAGACCTGTCAAATGATATCCTGGATGGTACATCTGATGCTGACATGCATGAGGAAATTGATGATACGGTGAAAAAGAAGAAAACGAGAACGGTGGAAAAAGAAAAACAGGTTGCCATTACAGGTATTACTACCGGTATTATCGTGGATTATGGAATCAAGGATTCCATGAACATGGGGGCAGCTATGGCTCCGGCAGCAGCGGATTGCATTTACAATCATCTGACGGATTTTGGCCGGAAACCATCTTATTATGACCGAATCATTACCGGTGACCTGGGTGTGGTCGGGCAGGAGATTTTGATTGAGCTGATGAATCAGCGTGGCATTGATATCTCTGGTGTTCACACGGACTGTGGCATTGAGATATTTGATAACGAACAGCAGGGGACCGGTTCCGGGGGAAGTGGCTGTGGTTGTTCTGCAGTAACCTTGAGCGCGCACTTTTTACCAATGCTTCGTCGCGGGGAGTTGAAGAGAATCCTCTTTGTGCCAACAGGAGCGCTGTTATCCAAAATCAGTTTTAACGAAGGGCAGAATGTTCCGGGTATTGCCCATGCGGTAGTGCTGGAAGCAGTCGACCTGTAAATGGTCGAATTGACGGTGATAAAAATAGAAATGCACAGTATTTAGCATACAAAACAGAAAGGTTATAGAAGTATGGATTATGTAAAAGCGTTTATAATTGGTGGATTGATCTGCGCACTGGTGCAGATACTGCTGGATAAAACAAAGATGCTGCCGGGGCGAGTCATGGTATTGCTTGTCTGTACGGGAGCAGTGCTAAGTGCAGTGGGCGTGTATCAGCCATTTGCCGAATTTGCCGGGGCGGGAGCCAATGTACCACTGCTTGGTTTTGGAAACCTGCTTTGGAAAGGGATGAAAGAAGCCATTGATGCAGAAGGATTTTTAGGATTGTTCAAAGGCGGTTTTACAGCCTGTGCACTGGGGGTATCGGCGGCGTTGATTTTCGGCTATCTGGCATCTTTGATTTTTAAATCCAAAATGCGAAAGTAAAAGTTATGTAAATCGCAAAACGGATTCATTTTGAATGAAAAAAGAAGGAACGTCAAAATGAAAAGTAACGATAAATTTTGTATAGATGTGAAAAAACAGGAAACAATAGTTATCAGAAAAGCTATTTTCGAAATTATGTGAAAAAGGAGATTCAAACATGAAAAAGATTTTAGTAATGCTTTTAGTCATCTGCGTCATGTCTTCCATGGTTGCCTGCGGCAACAGAAATGCAGGTGACAACACTGCGGTAGAAAACAACGGAGGAACAGGTGTGAACGATGGTGTAGGTGATGATGCCGATGCAATTCCCAACAACAATGTAGATAATAACATCGATACTGTTCCAAATGATACTGTAGATGACAATGTAAACAATGCAAATACTAACAATGGTACAACAAACAACAACGGCACAACGAATAATAACAACAATGGACCAGTGGAAGGTGCTGGTCAGGCAATGGAAAATGCTGGTGAAAAAATCAAAGATGGTGCCGAGAATGTAAAAGATAATATGGACAATGGGGTTGATAATGCAATCCAGAATAATCAGCAGACAAATAATAACTAAATCTTAAAAGCAATAAAAAAGGCCTTCCCGAATATAACGGGAAGGTCTTTGTATTTAAGATCATTCATCTACAGTATAGTTTGGAGCTTCTTTTGTGATATGAATGTCATGTGGATGACTTTCTTTCAGGGAAGCTGCAGAGATTTTCACGAACTGTCCTGTTTCGATCAGTTCTGGAATTGTCTTGGCTCCACAATAGCCCATACCAGCGCGGATACCGCCGATTAACTGGAATACAGTATCTTCCAGAGTGCCTTTGTAAGCAACGCGTCCTTCAACGCCTTCTGGAACAAGCTTTTTCGCATCGCCCTGGAAGTAACGGTCTCTGGAACCATTTTCCATAGCTGCGATAGAGCCCATACCACGGTAAACTTTGTACTTACGTCCCTGGTAAAGTTCGAAAGTTCCTGGAGATTCATCACAACCAGCGAACAGGGAACCCATCATAACTACGTTTGCACCAGCCGCAAGTGCTTTTGTACAGTCGCCGGAGTACTTGATACCACCGTCAGCGATGATAGGAATGTTGTATTCTTTTGCAACTGCGTAAGCGTCCATAATAGCAGAAATCTGTGGAACGCCGATACCTGCAACGACACGTGTGGTACAGATAGAACCTGGTCCGATACCAATCTTAACTGCATCAGCACCCGCTTCGATGAGGGCTCTTGTGCCTTCCCCTGTAGCAACGTTACCAGCGATAACCTGGAGATCAGGATATTTTTCTTTTACAGTACGAACTGCGTTCAGTACGTTAACGGAATGTCCGTGCGCAGAGTCAAGAACGATTACGTCAACATGTGCTGCTACCAGCGCGTCCACACGTTCCATCATGTTTGGTGTGATACCTACACCAGCACCGCACAACAGACGACCCTGTTCATCCTTAGCGGAGTTAGGATACTTAATCTGTTTTTCAATATCTTTGATTGTGATCAAACCTTTCAGGTTGAAATCTTTATCAACGATTGGAAGTTTTTCTTTTCTGGCTTTTGCAAGAATTGCTTTTGCTTCTTCTAATGTGATGCCTTCCTGTGCTGTGATCAGACCTTCAGAAGTCATGGATTCTTTGATTTTCTTTGTGAAGTCTGTTTCAAACTTCAGGTCACGGTTGGTGATGATACCAACTAATTTTGTCCCTTCTGTGATAGGTACACCAGAGATACGGAACTTGGCCATGAGCTGATTCGCATCTTCTAATGTATGTTCTGGAGAAAGTGAAAATGGGTCTGTAATAACTCCGTTTTCAGAACGTTTTACTTTATCTACTTCTTCAGCCTGAGCTTCAATGGACATGTTTTTATGAATGATACCGATACCACCCTGTCTTGCCATAGCAATAGCCATTCTGTGTTCTGTTACAGTGTCCATGCTGGCACTCATCATAGGGATGTTCAGTGTAATTTTGTTTGTTAATTTGGTTGTCAGATCAACCATGTTTGGTGTTACTTCGGAGTACGCTGGTACCAGAAGAACGTCATCAAATGTAATGCCTTCACCAATGATAGTTCCCATTTTGTTTCCTCACTTTCAATAACTTATAGTTGATGTATTTTAATATGTTTTTTAAATTATAGATTTTTAAAACTCTATTGTCAATCAATTAAAAGGGGTTGTTTCTTTTTTTTACAAAATGTGATATTTTTATTGTAAATTTGTTGATTTATTAGAAAAAATTACAACAAGTTTTTCCAGGAAAAACCGTTTTATAAGGAGTTCTAATGAACTGAAATTAGCATAGAAAATAGATTATTGCTTTAAATAGATGAAGCATTGGAATTGGGAGGCATCGATGGAATTTCGACCATGTATTGATATCCACAATGGAAAGGTAAAACAGATTGTTGGAGGCAGTCTTCGTGATGAGGGAAATCAGGCGAAGGAAAATTTTGTATCTGCCCAGGATGCATCTTTTTACGCAGACTTTTATAAAAAGGACGGCATTCGCGGCGGGCATATTATCCTGCTGAATGCGGCAGACAGTGAATATTATGAAGCAACCAAGGAGCAGGCCATGCTGGCATTGGCAGCTTATCCTGGGGGACTGCAGGTGGGCGGTGGCATTACTGCGGACAATGCAGCAGAGTTTTTGGAGGCAGGAGCAAGTCATGTGATTGTGACTTCCTACGTGTTCAAGAATGGCAGGATTCATTACGAAAACCTGAAGAAGCTGCTTGCGGTAACAGGTAAGGAACATCTGGTACTGGACTTGAGCTGTCGAAAAAAGGGCGATGACTATTATATCGTCACAGATCGCTGGCAGAAGTTCACCGAAGAAAAAGTGACCATAGAACTGCTGGATGAACTGGAAGCCTATGCGGATGAATTTTTGATTCACGCGGTGGATGTGGAAGGCAAGGCCTCCGGCATCGAAAAAGAACTGGTAGAGCTTCTTGGCGGCTGGGGGAAAATCCCGGTTACATATGCCGGTGGCGTAGGCTGCTTTGAACACCTGAGACAGCTTTGTCAATGGGGACAGGGAAACCTGAACGTGACCATCGGAAGTGCGCTGGATCTGTTTGGCGGAACCATGACATATGAGGAAGTATTGGCTTATATTAGAGAAGTATGATTTTAGAAGATATCATCGCACCAGTAAAATCCGGAGCAAGCATAGATAATTAGTACATAGAAAGAAGGTATGGTTTTGATGCGGCCAATGCATTATAAACATACGGTGCGGGCGTCATCCATTGGATATATTGTCCAGTCGCTGATCAACAACTTTGCACCATTATTATTTGTAACATTTCAAACAACCTATGAAGTCAGTCTGTCTCAGATTTCTCTGCTGATCGCATTGAACTTTGGGGCACAGATTGCCCTTGATATTGTAGCCACAGCATTAGCTGACAAGGTGGGCTATCGCAGATGTGTGATATTGGCGCACATTTTTGCCGCAGTGGGTATCGGCGGGCTCGCCTTCTTCCCGGAACTGTTTGGCAGGCCATTATTAGGACTTGCAATCGCCGTTATGATCTATGGCGCCGGCGGTGGTCTGACAGAAGTATTACTGACACCAATCGTAGAGGCTTGTCCAATTGAGCGTAAAGACAAGGCAGTCAGTATGCTCCACGCCTTTTACTGCTGGGGCAGCGTGATCGTCATTGTGCTGTCCGCTGTATTTTTCAAAACAGCAGGCATTGACAACTGGAAGCTTCTGGCATTGATCTGGATGATTCTCCCAATTGCCAATGCCATCTACTTTGCCTTTGTGCCAATGTATGAACTGGTGGCAGAAGAGGAGCGAATGCCGATCAAAAAACTGTTTGGCTCAGGAATGTTCTGGCTGCTGTTTGTGTTTATGTTCTGTGCAGGCTCCAGCGAAATGGCCATTGCCCAGTGGGCATCCCATTTTGCAGAAGAAGGCCTAAACGTATCCAAAACTGTAGGCGACCTGATGGGACCGTGTCTGTTTGCCGCCATGAAAGGCTTAGAGCGAACCTGGTACGGTAAATTCGGCAATCAGGCAAAACTCTGGCAATTCATGCTGGGCTGCTCCCTCATCTGCGCGGCCAGCTACGTAGTCATCGGTCTGACCGGCTCCGCAGTCATTGCCCTGATCGCCATGGCAGCAGCAGGATTCACCAACGGCGTTATGTGGCCGGGAACCTTCTCCACAGCAAGCAAAGTCATGCCAACAGGCGGCACCGCCATGTTCGGCCTCCTTGCCCTGGCAGGCGACCTGGGCTGCGGCGCAGGACCAGCCATCACAGGAGCGATTTCCTCAGCCTTCGGAGACGACTTAAAAGTCGGTTTCCTGTTCAGTACCGCCTTTGCTGGTATTATGGTGGCAGGATTAGTTGGATTAAAAATATATCAAAGAAAAATAGCTGTAAGGAATAATTAAACAGCGAACGGACGTTATATAAAACTTATAAGCTGTAACAAAAAAGTGCAACTTCATCGCGAAGTCGCACTTTTTTCATTACTGCCAAGTAATCTATCAAAATATAACGATTATTTCTTAATACTAGCGCGTTTTCTCATGGTTGGATCCAGAATCTTTTTACGGATTCGCAGCGCAGTTGGAGTTACTTCTAACAGTTCGTCTGTGTCGATGAAATCCAATGCCTGTTCCAAACTCAGGATACGAGGTGGTGTCAGTGTCAGCGCTTCGTCTGCACTGGAGGAACGTGTGTTAGTTAAGTGTTTTTTCTTACATACGTTCAGTTCGATGTCCTCTGCACGGGAGCACTGACCGATAACCATGCCGGAGTAAACCTTTTCCCCAGGTCCGATGAACAGAGCACCACGTTCCTGTGCGGAGAAGAGACCGTAGGTTACGGATTCGCCGGATTCAAAAGCAATCAGAGAACCAAGCTTACGGTAGCTGATGTCGCCCTTGTATGGAGCATAGCCTTCGAAAATCGTATTGATGATACCATTACCTTTTGTATCTGTCATAAATTCTCCACGATAGCCGATAAGACCTCTGGATGGAATCATGAATTCCAGACGGGTATAGCCGCCGCTGATGCTGCCCATGTTCTGCAGCTCGCCCTTTCTCTGGCTCAGCTTTTCGATAACAACGCCGGAGAATTCATCTGGAACATCCACATAAGCACGTTCCATAGGCTCTGTCTTTTTTCCGTTTTCATCTGTTTTGAAAAGAACCTCTGCTTTACTTACTGCAAATTCATATCCTTCACGACGCATGTTTTCAATCAGAACAGACAGATGCAGTTCGCCACGACCGGAAACCTTGTAGCTGTCGGCATTTTCGGTTTCTTCAACACGAAGAGATACGTCGGTATTTAACTCCTTGAACAGTCGATCGCGAATGTGACGAGAAGTTACATACTTACCCTCTTGACCGGCCAGTGGACTATCATTTACAATGAAGTTCATAGAAATTGTTGGTTCCGAAATCTTCTGGAATGGAATCGCTTCCGGATTCTCCGGAGCACAAATGGTATCTCCGATGTGAATATCTGCAATACCGGAGATCGCTACGATGGAGCCGATATGGGCTTCCTTCACTTCCATCTTTTCTAGTCCATCGAATTCGTACAGTTTATTGATACGAACTTTTTTCTTTTTATCTGGTTCATGGGCGTTTACGACAATCGCTTCCTGATTGATCTTTAAACAGCCGTTATCTACCTTACCTACACCGATTCGACCTACATATTCATTGTAGTCAATGGTACTGATCAACACCTGTGTGTTGGCATCTGGATCCCCAGTTGGAGCTGGGATGTAATCCACGATGGTCTCAAACAGAGGCATCATGTCTTTTGGTTCATCAGCAAGATCAAGCATGGCGTAACCATTTTTCGCAGAAGCGTAAATAAATGGACATTCCAGCTGTTCGTCTGATGCGTCTAAATCCATAAACAATTCTAAGACTTCGTCGATCACATCATCTGGCCTTGCTTCCGGACGGTCGATTTTGTTGATGCACACGATAACTGGCAGATCCAGTTCCAGTGCTTTCATCAAAACGAATTTGGTCTGCGGCATGGCACCTTCAAAGGCGTCAACGACCAGAATAACGCCGTTGACCATTTTCAACACGCGCTCTACTTCGCCGCCAAAGTCTGCGTGGCCTGGAGTGTCGATGATGTTAATTTTTGTGTCTTTGTAAAAAACAGCAGTGTTTTTCGCCAGGATGGTGATACCACGCTCACGCTCGATGTCGTTGGAGTCCATGACACGCTCCTGTACTTCCTGATGGGCACGAAATACACCGGACTGTTTTAATAACTCGTCAACCAATGTGGTTTTGCCATGATCAACATGGGCAATAATCGCAATGTTACGAATATCTTCTCTAGTTGTTCTCATATAAATCCTTCTTTCTTTCTGAGGGAACAATATCTAATAAAATACAATGCTCATTTGCATACAGATGTGAGGCGTCTCACATCCAGTATAAGTGCTCAACTTTTTTAGTTTAGCACAATTCTATGAAATAGCAAGCGTTATCGACATTTTTTGAAGGTAGCGTCAAGCCTGGAATGTTAAATTATGGAAGCCGACAAGTTCTAAATCTGCAGAAAAGAGAATAGGTATTTAAGAAACAAAATGAATCGAAAACGTACATGTGAGAAGGGAGAATACGTAAATGACAGATAAAATGTTTGACAACAATCAGGTTTTCATGATGGGAGAGGTGGTTTCTGATTTCCAGTTCAGCCATGAAGTGTTTGGTGAAGGATTTTATATGGTAGAAATCGCTGTGAACAGATTAAGCAACTATGCGGATTACATTCCGCTGATGGTCTCTGAACGATTGGTAGATACGACCCAGGATTACACTGGCGAGCTGGTGCGCGTGGTAGGACAGTTCCGTTCCTATAACAGACATGATGAGAAAAAGAACCGTCTGGTCCTGTCTGTATTTGTTCGGGAATGGGAATTTTGTGAGGAACTGGAAGAAGGCGAAAAAACAAACCAGATTTTTCTGGATGGATATGTGTGCAAAGAACCAGTGTATCGCAAGACTCCGTTGGGCAGAGAAATTGCTGATGTGCTGCTGGCAGTCAACCGTTCCTACGGAAAATCTGATTATATTCCATGCATCTGCTGGGGCAGAAATGCCAGATTTGCTTCTGGATTTGAGGTGGGCAATCATGTGCAGATCCTGGGCCGCATCCAGAGCAGAGAGTATGTAAAGCGAGTGAATGAGGAAGAAACAGAACGCAGAATTGCATATGAAGTATCTGTCAGCAAAATCGATTTTCTGGAAGATGAGTAGAACGCGTACAGAGAAATTGTATAAAGAAAACGTGACTTGATTCTTGCTTTTTTACATAGAGTATGCTAAAGTCTTGCTCTATAGCGGTGTATATTTGGTACACCCTTGGACTGCTGCGCTTTTTCATGGCAGCATTTGTAGTGATACAGAATCGATTTCTTGTTTACAAATAAGGAGAAAAAGTGATGAAGCAGGGAAAAGTGCAGGCATATTATGGCTATGGCAGAGGCAAGACATCTGCAGCTTTGGGGCATGCAATTCAGGAAGCAAGCAAGGGAGGCAACTGTGTTGTCCTTCAGTTTTTAAAAGAGAGAGACGACGATGAGATTGAGTTCGCCCGTCGCCTGGAACCACAGATCAAGCTGTTCCGGTTTCAGAAGTCAGCAGAGTTGTATGACAATCTGACAGAGGATGGCAAGTTCGAAGAGGACCTAAATATGAAAAATGGTCTGAATTATGCAAGAAAAGTTCTCGTTACCGGTGAATGCAGTCTGTTGGTACTGGATGAGGTGCTGGGACTTCTTGACAAGAAGATCCTTACCGTGGAAGAACTGGTAAAGTTGTTGCAGGCAAGAACCGGGGAAACGACGATCATTCTCACTGGTCGTGTGATGGATGAGAGATTACTTCCTTACATTGATGAGGTGTATCGCATTTATACAGAGAAGGAATAGCCGATTTTATTGGATATATTTCTATTATTTACTACAAAATCAGCCAATGAAGCGTTGACATTTTTTTCACAGAGTGCTATAGTTGACGGGTATTGTGGGAAACAAATGAATATCAATGAAAGAGATAGAGGTCGCGCAATTCATAAGTACAGGGTCGGATGTGGCAGACACAGGGGATGACTTTGGAAAGGGGAAAGCGCCGAAAGGAAATATTTTCTGCGGATATTTCTCTTGGGCATAGGATGAAGAATCATATGACTGTCATCGAAAGATGTTGCGCTATCCTGGATGTTTTGATCATCATGTGCTTCGGCATATGTATGATTACTTGATTTTGAACATACGGGGACCAGCGCGCGCGCTGGTCTCTTTTATTGAGAATACACACGCAATTGGGTGCACGGGATGCACAATAAGAGAGAACGTTTTTTATACAGGAGGAAAAGAAGATGCCAATTTTTAAAGGTGCAGGTGTTGCTATTGTTACACCATTCAAAGAGAACTTAGACGTAGACTACGACAGACTGGAAGCAAATATCAATTATCAGATTGATAATGGTACGGACTGTATCGTTATCGCAGGAACAACAGGAGAAGGTTCCACATTAACAGAAGCAGAACATATGGAAGTGGTAAAAGCTGCCGTAGATTTTACAAAAAAACGTGTTCCTGTTGTGGCTGGAACAGGTTCTAACTGTACACGTACAGCGATCATGCTTTCTCAGGAAGCAGAAAAAGATGGCGCAGATGGTCTGCTGATCGTGACACCATACTACAACAAAGCAACACAGGCTGGTCTGATCGCACATTACACAGCTATTGCAAATGAAACAAAACTGCCAATCATCCTTTACGATGTACCAAGCAGAACCGGCTGCAGTATGGCGCCGGAAACAATTGCACATCTGTTTAAAAATGTGGACAATATTGTTGGTTTAAAGGAAGCTACAGGAAACCTTTCCCATGCAGCACAGACCATGAATCTGTGTGATGGCAAGCTGGAACTGTATTCCGGTAACGACGATCAGGTTCTTCCAATGCTGTCCATCGGTGGTATTGGTGTTATTTCTGTATTATCCAACATCGCACCACGCCAGACACATGACATGGTTATGGAATACTTAAATGGCAATCACGCAGCAGCAATGAAGATTCAGTTGGATGCCATTCCACTGATCAATGCACTGTTCAGAGAAGTAAACCCAATTCCTGTAAAAGCAGCTATGAACAAGCTTGGTATGGGCGCTGGCCCAATGCGTATGCCACTGACAGAAATGTCAGATGCAGGCAAAGAAGTGCTGTTCGCTGAGATGCAGAAGTTCGGCCTGATGTAGGAAAAGGTTTACATAACACAAAAACAAAGCTTTATGAAACACTCAAAAAAGAGGAAACAACTATGACAAGAATAATTATGTGTGGCTGCAATGGCCATATGGGTCAGGTAATTACAGGTCTTTGCAAAGAAGATGCATCTGTTGAGATCGTTGCGGGGATTGATGTATATGATGGAATCAAAAATGATTACCCTGTATTTGCAAGCATTGATGCATGTGACGTGGAAGCAGATGTTATCATCGACTTTTCCAACGTCAGCGTCATCGACAGCTTATTAGCATACAGTGCAAGCAAAAAGATTCCAGTGGTTCTGTGTACCACAGGACTTTCCGAAGCACAGCTTCAGTTGGTAGCAGAAACAAGCAAGCAGGTGGCAGTTTTAAAATCTGCCAACATGTCTCTTGGTATCAACACCCTGTTAAAGCTGTTACAGACAGCAGCACAGGTGCTGGCTCCAGCAGGATTTGACATGGAAATCGTGGAAAAACACCACAACCAGAAGCTGGATGCGCCAAGCGGTACCGCACTTGCGCTGGCAGATTCTATGAGAGATGCCTTAGAAGATGACTATGCATACAAATATGACCGCAGTCAGGAACGTAAAAAACGTGACAAGTACGAGATCGGTATCCAGGCAGTTCGCGGCGGTAATATTGTCGGCGAACACGAAGTGATCTTTGCGGGTACAGACGAGGTCATCACCTTCAAACATACTGCAACATCCAAGGCCGTTTTTGGCAAGGGCGCAGTGGAAGCTGCCAAGTTCCTTGCAGGAAAAGAAGCAGGTCTTTATGACATGGGCGATGTGATCGCAGCGAAATAGTATGAGAATCCAATGAGAAGTATTAGCGTATTTCTCGTTGGATTTTTTTTGGAAACCGTGTATTTGGTTGGTTAAAAATGAAAGTTTTTCATTCTGTGGCAAAATGTATACAAAAAGTAATTCAATTGTGCTAAACTGATATTAGGTATATGCTTTTTTATCTTGTGGAGAAATCCTTTGTAATTCGTTTTGCCACAGATTTTCGGGAGTATAACATAGAAGGGAGAACATGAAATGAAAAATGCTGACGCAAAGTATCTGAAGGTCCTTGCAACACAATTTCCAAATATTGCAGCAGTTGCAACGGAAATTGTCAACCTGCAGGCGATTCTTAGTTTGCCAAAGGGCACGGAGCATTTTATTACGGATGTGCATGGGGAGTATGAGCAGTTCCGTCATATTATGAGCAATGGATCCGGAGCGATTCAGAGAAAGATTGAAGATGAGTTTGGCAATTCTTTAAGCCTGGGCGAAAAGAGAACGCTGGCCATGCTGATTTATTTTCCAGAGCGCAAGCTGGAAGATATCAAGAAGAAGTTTGACACCACAGAGGAATTGGAAGACTGGTTCCGCATTATTATCATTCGGCTGATTCGTATGTGTAAATGTGCGTCTTCCAAGTACACACGTTCTAAAGTAAGAAAGTCCTTGCCAAAGGATTTTGCATATATTATTGAAGAATTGATGACCGGTCGTCCGGACGTGGCAGACCAGGAGGCATTTTACAATGAAATCATCAATTCTGTGATTCGCATCGGCAGAGCAGATGAATTGATTTATGCATTCTGTCATCTGGTGCGTCGTTTTACCATTGACCACCTTCATGTGGTTGGGGATATTTTTGACCGAGGTCCATATCCACACCTGATCTTGGATGACCTGATGAATCATCATTCTGTGGATATTCAGTGGGGCAATCACGATGTGCTCTGGATGGGCGCGGCTGCGGGCGAAGTATGCTGCATGTGCAATCTGCTCCGTATTTCTGCCAAGTATGGCAATCTGTCTATTTTAGAGGACGCTTATGGCATCAATATGCTGCCATTGGCAAAGCTTGCAATCCAGCAATACAGTGATGATCCATGTACCTGTTTTAGAGTGACCAAGGATGAAAATTATGATGATACCTACACCGAATTGGATGAACGTATCCACAAGGCAATTGCTATTATTCAGTTCAAGCTGGAAGGCCAGATGATCAAGAAGCATCCGGAGTGGGACATGGAAGAACGGCAGCTGCTCGACAAGATAGATCTGGAAAGAGGCATTGTTACGGTGGAAGGTGTGGAATACCCACTGCGGGATACCCGGTTCCCAACTTTGGATCCGAATGCGCCATTCGAACTGACAGAGGAAGAGGCTGAGGTGGTAAACCGCTTAAAACAGAGCTTCTTGAACAGTGAACGTTTGCAGAGACATATCCGATTCATGTTTACCAAGGGAAGCTTATATAAGATTTACAATGGCAACCTGCTGTATCACGGCTGCGTACCTTTGAATGAAGATGGTTCCTTTAAAGAAGTAGAGATTTATGGAGAAAAGTATAAAGGCAAAGCGCTTTATGATATTTTAGAGCATTACGCCCGTAAGGGATTTTATTCCATGAATCCTGTGAACAAAGAACGCGGACAGGAAATCATGTGGTTCATTTGGGAAAATAAGAATTCCCCTGTATTTGGCAAGGCGAAGATGACTACCTTTGAACGTTATTTTGTAGCAGATAAGGCAACCCACAATGAGCCAAAGAATCCATATTACAGATTGTATGAAAAAGAGGAAATCGTAGATCAGATTTTGGCAGAGTTCGGTCTGACCGAACCAGGCAGCCATATCATCAATGGACATATTCCGGTTGCTGCGAAAAAGGGCGAGTCACCAGTGAAATGCAACGGCAAGCTGTTGATCATCGACGGTGGTTTCTCCAAGGCATATCAGTCCAAGACCGGTATCGCCGGCTACACATTGATCTACAACTCCTACGGCTTGATTCTTGCTGCCCATGAACCATTCGAGTCCATGGAAAAAACGGTGCTTCAGGAAATCTGCGCTCCATCACACATCATTATGGAACAGAACGTGAATAAGCGTAAGACGGTTGCAGATACCGACACGGGTAAAGTGCTTCGTGAAAACATTGCTGAGCTGGAAGAATTGCTTGAGGCATACAGAAGTGGTGAGTTGATCGAGAAGGTATAAGGCAAAAGAAGAATTAGTATTGAATTGTATTAGATAAAGATACGGTTAGATAAGACTTGAACAGATAGGGTAAATCTCTGTGTTGGAATGTAAAAGTCTACATAGAAAAATTTGAACAAGGCATGCTTCACACAAAAATGTGCGGAGCATGTTTTTTTAATTCGCAGGAAAGACCTTGTTGCATTAATGTGTGAAAGTGTAGTCTTCCCTATGAATTTCTTGTTATGTTTTATAATTATAAAATTTGTGTGAAATATTTATAAACAATGTTTACAGTTATTGATAAATGAAGAAATGGATGCTAGAATTTTCATTACTTCATCCACAATGCATTTATAATGCAATCCACAATGCTTTCCTGTAACGTTTCCCAGGTGCAAAGCATGTCAAATAATTAAAAACCATGTAGCTAGCATGCTTTGTCAAACTTTCAAAGTAAAAGGAAGCATGTCAAACAGTCAAAAACCACCCATGCGCCATGCTTTTCTAAAACGCCTTAGTGAGGAGGAGGCATGTCAAACAGTCAAAAACCGTCCACATAACATGCTTTGTTAAAAATTGCTAAAAAGGCAAAGCATGCCTAATATCCTAAAACTACCCATCTGCCATGCTTTACTAAAATCCGCTAGTAAGAGCAAGCATGTCAAACAACAAATATCACGCCATTCAACATGCTTATTGAAAAAACGTGTGTGAGAGAAGACGAATTTTAACATTAGGAGGATAAATGGAGCATTTTTTAGAAGCTATTAATCAAAGAATTGTTGACTTGAAACAAATTATGAAAGAAAAAGAAGCCGCATTACTTGATGCACCAGATGGAACAATAAGTATCCATCAAAAAGGCAATCGGATTCAATATTATCACAAAGATGCTTCTTCTAACCTACATAGAACATATTTGAAAAATAGTGAGAAGAAATTAGCAGAAGCATTATGTCAGAAAGATTATAATCAGAAAGTCCTTAAGGCCGCAGAAAAAGAGCTAAAGCAACTGGAAAGGTTAAAATCCAATTACCCGAAAGAGACGGTTGAAGATATTTATGAAACAATGAATGTTCATCGAAGAAAATTGATTCAGCCAATTGTGATTCCAGATGATGAATTTATACAAAATTGGGAACAGGTAAAATATGAAGGAAAAGGCTTTCGGGATGAAGCACCGGAATATTACACTGACAACGGAGAGCGGGTACGCTCAAAAACAGAAATATTGATTGCCAATGCATTAAAAAAGCATGCGATTCCATATCGCTATGAAGCCCCCTTGTATTTGAACGGATGCGGAATGATACATCCTGATTTTACAGTATTAAATGTTCGTTTGCGAAAAGAAT
>JAFUPY010000030.1 GCA_017472565.1 Eubacterium sp. | reverse complement strand
GCAGCGGTGTCAGTGCTGTTGGCCGACTGGGGATAGTACTCGGCATCGTAGTCATATTCCAGAATTTCTCCGGTGTAGGGGTCGATTTCGTAATCGTACTCCTTTTTATCGGTGGTGTAGAATTCTACATCATATCTGATGTGGCCATCCTCCCTGTCTTTGCCGCTTTTGATAAAGGTTACCTGGTCAGCTTTGAGGCCTGCGTGGGCCAGGGCAATCTGTTTTGCTTCCTCCTCTGAAATCATGGTTGCGCCGTCAGCACCATTTTGTACCGTGCTATTTTGCGTAGTACTATTTTGTGCAGTGCCGTTTTGTGTCGTACCATCTTGTGCAGTGCCATCTTGTGTCGTGCCATCTTGTGCAGTGCCAGTTTGCGCAGTGCCATTCTCCTGATGGTCAGTTGACTCTACTGTGTCGGTGGAAGCTGGCGGTATTACAGTATCAGTCGTAGAATGAGGGGCTGTTTCCACCGCAGAAGATTGCTCTGTTCCCTGAGTGGTTTTGTTTGTGCAACCGCTTAGCAGCAGCGCAGTTAAAATGATCATGCAAACAATTGATTTTCTTTTCATTTCATTCATTCTCCTTTCTACTGGATAGTATTCTACTTTTTCAAAAGGAAATGTATCTAAAATGAAATTTTTTACTGGCGAGTGGCGCAGCTGAGCTGTTAATTGCCGAGCATCTGCTTACCGGCCCTGTAGTTACTCGGCGATACACCATATATATGCCAGTATCACTGATACAATCACCGCAATTCTGCTGTTCTATACAAATCGGAAGATTGTTGTAGAATCATAAGGCTCTCCTGTCCCAAAGATACAGCTTGGGAAGGAAGGCTCCTTACAGGAATTAGGATAGAACTGTGTCTCAAAACAGATACTTCCATGCTTTTCGTAGTATGTACCGCCTTTACCCTTTTTGTGATTCAGCCCATTGGCGGTATAAATCTGCAGACCGCATAAATTCGTCCAGACTTCCATGGAAATGCCGCTTTCAGGGCTTCTTACCCAGGCTGCCTTTTTCAGCTTGCCATCATTGGGCAGGATATAATTATGATCATAGCCGCCTGCAAGCTTAAGAGGTATAAAATCAGCGTCAATTCGCTCTCCCACAGTGTGCATACTGCGAAAATCCATAGGCGTTCCTTCCACAGATGCAATTTCTCCTGTCGGAAGAAGATTTTCATCCGACAAAAGGAAAGCATCCGAATAGACCTCCAGTTCATGATCCAGCACATCGCCATTATCATGACCGGACAAGTTAAAATAGGAATGATTCGTCAGATTAATCACTGTTGTGGCATCACTTACCGCGTGATAGTCAATTTGCAATGCATTATCTTTTGTCAGGGTATACCTGATCGCCTGATCCAGATTTCCCGGAAATCCCTGCTCCAGATGAGGGCTTATTCTCCTGAACTCAACATAATCACCCTTATTATCCTGCCCTGCCTCCGCACTATAAAGATGATAATGGGAACGATTGCTGCCGCTGTGATTGTTGTTGATTCCTTTCTGGTTCGCTTCCAACTCATAGGTCACTCCGTCAAGCGTCACCTTTGCCTCCCCTATACGGTTGGCGTTCCGGCCAATGTATGCGCCGAAACCGCAGGAATTATCATAATATTCTTCCAGTGTATCGTAGCCCAGCATGATATCCGTTTTTTTACCTTCCTTATCCGGAACACGAATAGACAGAATGGACGCACCGAAATCACTCACTTCTACCTCCAGACCTGCCTCATTGGACAGCAAGTACCTGTAGGCCGCCTTTCCTTCTCTGGTATATCCAAACAAATTTTTCTCTATCATCTCATCTTCTCCAATCTGATTTTGTTAGAAATTGCTATAAAAATCATCATACTGGCAGATTTTGAAAAAAGCAAGAAAAAGGGGGAAAGTTTTTCCGTTATTCTCTGTCCCTTTTTCGTTTTTATCATCCTAGTCGGAAATTTTTTTCATCGCAGCACTGACTCCAAGCCAGCCGGAAACACCAACGACAAAACAGATGCGACCGGAATAGTATCGCCAACTTTTTCGTAGTGTTTAAGAACATTTTGGACATATACACGCTTTTTAAGGTTCTTTCTGAACTTTGGGTGTATAGGACATTGATCTGTGGGTTTTAAAGTGTTCTGAGGCGGATAGAATCTAGAAAATGAAATTTTTATCCGTTGGCACCGCTTTAAAATGTAATTTATCTCATGTACACCCAAAGTTCAGAAAGAACCCTTTTTAACGTTGTTATGTCCAAAATCGAGTCATCCAACACTAAAATACGAGCTTTTATGGTATTCTTTGGACACATGCAAGATTTTTTGTCTCCTATGTAAAAAGATAAGAAGAATTTTGGATATTGAGAAGGGATTATATCCTCTGAGCAGTAACACTTTCGCGCAAACTAACTATCCGCAATCTATACAAACATAGACATCTCCTTAATTCTATGATATAATTTGCCAAAAT
>JAFUPY010000029.1 GCA_017472565.1 Eubacterium sp. | reverse complement strand
ACTCCTGCAATTGTTACTTTTGTATTCATTACAGTTCCACCTCCTTCGCATTAAATACCGGACCTTCTTTGCAGATACGTTTGTTGTGTACGTTGGTATGCTCGTCCACTTCTTTGGACTTGCAAACACATGCCAGGCATGCGCCAATACCGCAAGCCATTTTTTCTTCCATGGAAATCCAGCATTCCATGCCAGCTTCCTCTGCATAGTTTGCCAGTGCGCGAAGCATTGGTGTTGGTCCGCAGGTATAGATCACGTCTGCTTCCAAAGCGTTTGCTTTGATAGCGTCGATAACATTGCCTTTTGTGCCAACGCTTCCATCTTCTGTAGCAACATAAACGTCACCATATTTTTTGAACTCATCTAACAGAAACAGGTTGTTGTCTCTGTATCCCAAGATGATCTGTTTTTCACAAGTAAGCTGTTTTGCAAGCTCTAACATTGGTGGAACACCGATACCGCCACCGATAAGAAATGCCTTTTTCTCACCCAATGGGAAACCATTTCCAAGTGGTCCTACGATGTCAAGCTTTTCTCCTGCTACACACTTGGAAAACTCTGCGGTTCCCTTACCAGCGATTCTGTAAACGATATGTAATGCGGATGCTTCCTTGTCGATTTCACAGATACTGATTGGTCTTGGCAGGATTCTGCTGCCATCGTTGCAGTATACAGAAATGAACTGGCCAGCTTTTGCAAAACCAGCAACTTTGTCTGTTTTCAGCCACATGCTGTAAATTTCAGGTGCGATCTCTTCCTGGCTGATGATCACGGCCTGTTCACGGAATTTCTGAGCCATTAGAATAATCTCCTAATAAGTTTTTATTTTATGTACCTTCATAAGAAACAAAATTGGCTCTTACAAACCTTAATACGGTTTGTGCGAGGCAATTTTGCTTTTCATCTGTTTCTGCGAGAAATTCATAATAAATTACTTCGCAGCTTTCAATGCTCCGTCGATATCTTCAATCATGTCGAGAACTGCTGCGCGTGATGCATCTGCGTAGTTTGCTGCACCGTACTGTGCATATTTGTCCTGTTTGTATGCAGCGATGATACCACGGGAGGAGTTAACAATTGCGCCAAGTCCGTCTTCATTGAAGTAGTGAACAAGGTCTGCACCTTTTCCGCCCTGTGCGCCGTAGCCTGGAACTAAGATAAAACTCTTTGGCATTACTTTACGAAGCACTTTACCGATTTCCGGATAGGTTGCACCTACGACTGCGCCTACATAGCTGTAAGAATCGCCCATGTGTTCTTCGCCCCATGCAGCTACTTTTTCTGCTACGTGTTCGTAGAGTGGTTTGCCATCAATAAGACGATCCTGGAATTCACCAGAGGATGGGTTGGATGTTTTTACAAGGATGAACATACCTTTTTTCTCTTCTTTACATACGTCTAAGAATGGATTGATACCATCAGATCCAAGGTATGGGTTTACTGTGATGAAATCTTCGTTGAAGGCTGTGTATGTATTGCTTCCAACGGAAACTTTACCGATATGACCGTTTGCGTATGCAGCAGATGTGGAACCGATGTCACCACGTTTGATATCGCCGATTACTACCAGATCCTTTTCCTGACAGTATTCTACTGTTTTCTGGAACGCGATCATACCTTCGATACCGAACTGTTCGTACATAGCGATCTGTGGTTTCACTGCTGGAATCAAGTCATAAGTTGCATCTATAATGCCTTTGTTGTACTGCCAGATTGCTTCTGCAGCGCCTTTTAAGGTTTCGCCGTATTCAGCAAAAGCTGCTGCCTTGATGTGGTCTGGTACGTAGCTAAGCATTGGGTCCAATCCTACTACGATTGGAGCGTTTGTTTTTTTGATTTTGTCACAAAGTTTATTGATCATGTT